>DAOVLC010000412.1 GCA_030631455.1 Candidatus Zixiibacteriota bacterium | reverse complement strand
GACTATGTGTACTTAGTCTAGCGCATCGATTCAGGAGATAGAAAGATCCGCGGTTATCTGCTAATGCATGGTTAGTATGAAGTGGCTTAAGAAACATCGAGCGGTTTGGATTACCGTGGTAGCCGCGATACTACTATCAACGCTTCTGTATGTTATTCTCTCATTATCAAACATCGGCAATGACTCGACAGACTGGGATTCGCGCCTTGAATCATTGAATATTGCAAAACCCGAGGGTTCGTTTCGATTATGGGTGAACAGCTGCCCCGAGGGCGCCGAGGTCCTGCTTGATGACTCCACACATGGCACGACACCTCTGGCTCTTGACACTCTGCAGTCAGGTGCATACAGCCTTAGTCTGAGGCTGCCGGGCTTTGTCGATATTGACACCGTCGTATTGCTATCGCCTGATGCACACCTTGCACTGCCACCATTTGTCTTCGAGAAGAAGCTCATTCTCGAAAGTGTCCCCGCCGGAGCAGAAATCTCAATCAACGGCAGGGCCATCGGATTGCAGACACCCACAGAACTCGACTGGCCGGTGATCGATACTTTCAACCTGGAGTATTCCATGGCAGAGTTGGAGCCGGTGCGAATCTCGGCTGTCGATCTTTTGGTTGGGACTGAGATTGTCCCGCTGGGCGATTTTTGGGTGATCGTTGAAGACACCGTCTTCCCCGAGTGTCGCCTCTTAGGATACTTCACGAGACAAGTCACAATCAACACAATCCCGACTGGCGCTGAGATTTTGAGCGCTGACGGTGATTCGGCTGTCGGACTATCCGGATTACCGATCAATCTTCGGTGCGGGGAACGGGCATACAGGCTCAGAAAGCCGGGTTTCAATGAGCAGCAGATACGATTGGACATCACCGCCGATTCCGAAACCTCCTACCGCTTTGAATTGACTAGAAATCTCCAGGTTAGTGCATATGCGCTCGGAGGCTCTCAAGTCGTCGATATTGGCGCGAGTATCACCAAGGCGGACAGAGGGGTCAGAGTTGCTTTTTTCGATGAAGTGACACCCGCCGTGCTGACCCTGCCGGGTACGGAGCACAGAGTCTATCTTGAGGCGGAAGGATATGTTGACACATCCGTGATCATCTCGGCAGAACAGACGTCATTGACGGTTAGTATGCGCAGAATCATCGAATTCGTCGAAGAGCAGCCTGTGCCCACAGATGAGATTCGACACGCCAAGGAACGAGTCGAATTCTACGTATATGATAAGAAGAGCAAACAACCGCTCGCGGCAGTTGAGGTGATTGCCAGGATATTTTCTGAAGACAGAACCGTGCTTCTCGGCGTTACCGATAGCTCCGGCCTACTCGCGCTGGACCTCTCACCGGGCAAGTACGAATTCAGATTCCTCACTGGCGGTTACAAATCTTACAAGGAGAAGTACAGAGTCAAGATGGGTGAGACCGGAAGACTCGAAGTATCTATGAAGAGAAGGTGAGAAGCTGAGCGCGAGTCCACCTCGACAGAGCCAGAGGAAAATAGAAGGAGTACTGTTGGGATTTTGTTGTTGATTATCGAAAGATATCGCATTTCTTAAAGAAGATGACTATGAGAATTCGCCTGACTGGAAAGACCGATGTTGGCTTACAGAGAGAACTAAACGAGGACAACTTCGGAATAATCGAAGCTTTGAACCTTGTTGTCGTGTGTGACGGCATGGGGGGACACGCTGCCGGTGAAATCGCATCGCAAAGCGCAGTCGACACTGTAATCAGGCTTCACACAGACTCCAAGCCGCCATCAGGAACCGAGACAGCATTTGACCTTCCGGGGGATTTCAGCAGTGAGGGTAAGTTCCTGACCTCGACTGTCAGGATAGCGAACACCCGGATACACAAGAATGCACAGTCGAAGGTTGGTCTTTCCGGCATGGGAACAACGGTTGTAGCGGCCATTTTCCATCATGACCGGATATCTATCTGCCACGTGGGAGATTCGAGGGGGTATCGAGTCAAGAACGGTGTACTCCAGCAGTTGACGGAAGACCATTCCTGGGTCAACGAACTGATAGCTGCCGGGCAATTGTCACGTGAGGAGGCAAGAGATTTCCCGAATCGGAACGTCATCACAAGAGCCCTTGGGGTCCGAGAAAAGGTCAAGGTTGATCTCCGCGAGGAAAGAGTCAATTCGGGGGACACCTTCCTCCTCTGCTCGGACGGCCTGGTAGGCTGTCTACCTGACGAGGATATTCTGGAGATCGTGACTGCAGGAGGCGATGACCTTGACAAGATAGCGGATGATCTTATTGCCGGTGCCAATTCAGGCGGCGGCGACGACAATATCACTTGCGCTCTCATGCAGGTTCTCGAAGCGGGAGAACCAGGCGACGATGATTCAGGTTTCGTTGCATTCACATTCCCGGAAGAATCCGATAGCGAGTTGCAGGCGCAGCAGGTCGTCGCCGACTTTCTCGATGAAACATACGTGGAGGCGCGGCCTGTTTCCGAAGATGCTGATATCACCGACGAATTCGAAGCGCAGCGACCGAAGAGCCGCCCGCTCCTTCGTTTTCTTGCGATCATCCTTGTGATAATAGCGATCATATACATAGCCTACGCATTCGATATCGGGGGTGCAAAAGAGATAATCTCCGACTGGCTCGGGATGACTTGAATTGGTTCCGATTATACTCGCCTTGATCCCGCACACTTT
>DAOVLC010000338.1 GCA_030631455.1 Candidatus Zixiibacteriota bacterium | reverse complement strand
GAGAACGAATCCGATAATCCGCCTTGAGCTATAGTCAGTCACCTTGATCCTCCTCTCGGTGTCGGTCTTCTGATCTGCTGTACTGTGGTAATGATAACTGATGGGGGCGCGGCTTGCAAGGGGTTTGGTGTCATTGGACTTTCCTCAAAAAATCTGGGATTTTGCGTGATTCAGGGGTGCAAGTTTTCCTGTTATTGACAACTGTCCAATGAGCCAACTCTGCTAAACATCGTGCGCAGACTACATTTGTGCTGGCCCAGGTTTTTCCAATGCGCACAGCGTGCGATTGAGAGACTCTTCATAGGTCAGCGAAAGAAACGCGAAAGTTTCCCCATTTTTCAGGAACCGAAACTTCCACTTACTCAAAATGTCAACTCATTGCAGTGAATCGAATTGCACGGAATCTCCGAGAATTATTGGGGAAGGTCCGACGCTAAGACTACCTCAATTCGAAGTAGTCGATACTCTCCCATCCCACCAGGTCCGGAAGTGTAAGCTTGATCTCTGGAACCGGGCCGTAGTGCTGTTCTATCAGCTTTAGCCTGATATTCGCGCCAGTTTCGCTATTACTGATTCTAACACGCTTAATCTGATAATATGGAAAACTTTTCTTGAATCTGTCGAAATCGGCCTCGATGACTATAGGATCAGCCAGACTCCTCAAAATGATCTTTTTAATTCTGTCCCTCTTCGTGGACAATTCCTGATCCCACATGCCGCACAGGTCTCCTGGAATACTATCGGATTGATCACACAGCAGATTGCCGGAAAGGAGCTCCCTCATTCTGACCACGATGTACTCGTACCGGGCGAGATCCGGCTTAATTAGACCCGATACCGGGCCGGCATAATACTGTCTCTCCTTAGGAAGAATAAATCGCAGCATCGAACCATCCAAGAGCCCTTTGAAGCTCCCTTTTCCTGCGAATCCACCGGTGTAGAATGCGGTCGTGTCATTCCTGTGATACACTTCAAGGTTGAATCGTCTTGTCAATTTCGAAGATCGAACTGTTACTTGCATCAGCTGCGCGGATGTCTCGTGCTGCAGATCTGTCTCATGCATGCTGACTCTGCTTATGGCTTCGGATCCAAGCTGTAGCGTTTCGTATGCATGAAACGTAGACGAACAACTGAGGATCACACTCGCAAGGATTACTATTGCAAAAGCTAATGCATTTCGCATGTCAGAATCTGACACCGGTAAACAAAGTGAAGAATATGCTAACAAATGGGCCGATGATCAACCAGATTACTGAAACCCCGGTGATAAACCCTATCCCGATAAGTACCATCAAACCAAAAGGTCCGATTCTCTCAAGCTGCATTGCAATGTGGTCATATTTGTCCGGTAGAAGCCCGAACAAAATCTTGGAGCCGTCAAGTGGCGGCAGCGGGATCATGTTGAAAAAGGCGAGCGCGCAATTGATCAACACGCCGTACATGGTGAAACTTGCCACTATGTGACTGAGTTGCGGATCGGAGATTACATTCGTGCTAATCCGGAATGCCAGGCCGAAGCCAAATGCAAGGATCATATTCGAAATCGGGCCAGCGGCAGCGGACCAAAGCATTCCCATCTTGATATTCTTGAAATTATACGGCATGACCGGGACTGGTTTCGCCCATCCGAAAGTGAAATTCGAGATCACAAAGACTAATGCTCCCATCAGGTCGATATGTGGAAGCGGATTCAGCGTCAGACGGCCTGCGTTTCTGGCTGTCGGATCACCGAGCCTGTAAGCGATATAGCCGTGCGAGAACTCGTGGACAGTTAACGAAAAAAGAAAAATCGGTATCGCCATCAATGCGCGTTCAATATCCAATTCAATCACTCCCGGTATCTTCTAATGCAGACACGCTGACAGTCTCCCGAATTACTCTTGCCTCTATGCCGATCTCGACACAAAACGATTTCCCTCTATATAAAATCGCCATTTACGTTCGGTTCCCTGTTTAATCCCAATGCGACTCGAAACACCAACGCTGTGATCTGCGCTCTCACATCCTGAAACATAAATCGCCTTGCCCGTCAAGTCAATGCCTGAATGAGACGTGTCAAGCCCGAATGCCCGGCAGAGCTTTCCCGGACCGTTTGACAGATTTCCGACCGAAGTCGTGCCTCGCAAACGCTGCATCGCATCAATTCCTTCAAGAGGCTCGACAGCTCTGACAAGAACAGCGGCCGGGAATCCTTCTCTCTCGGTCACGATGTTGAACATGTTGTACATACCGTAGATGAAGTATATGTAACTGAATCCCCCCCGACCATACATAACGCTGTTACGCTCGGTACGTCCGAACCTCGCATGGCAGGCGGGATCATCTTCGCCTATATACGCCTCCACCTCGACAATCCGCCCCACAAGCGCGGCACCATCGACTTGCCTGACAAGGCACTTGCCCAACAGCTCTTCTGCCACGGTCAATGTCGGGCGTGTATAGAACTCACGGTCGAGCGGCCGGAGCTCAGCCCTCACTGATATCGTGGATGTTTGTCTCATATACGATAATCTCCGCGTTCTCGAAGTCCTCTGCAAGATGGTCAGGATGGTGCGCATCGGAACCAATATACCGAATCCGCACTCCCGCCTTGCGAGCCAGGTTCAGAAGCGGCATAGACGGGTAGTACTCCGTGTGACCGTGCCTCACGGCCGACGTGTTGATTTCTACCGCAAGGTCGGTTTCTGCCAGTACATTGAGAGTTTCCGGAATGAACTCGAAATCGACCCTCAAAGATTCCTCGATTTTGTCCGCCGGTGCAAAGCGTCTGTAATAATCAAGGTGCGCGATAGCATCGAAGACATCGAACTCCGAGGCGAGCCTCACAAGCGAGTAGTATCTGTCAAGCAGTTCCGGTACCGAGTATTTCTCGTATAGTTTCTCGGTTTCATTCTTGTATCCAATACAGAGATCTCCGATTCGATGAACGCCGACCAATGTGTACTCGAACATCGTGTCCTCGAAAATCTTCAGGAATTCCTGATCGAGTTCGGGAAAGAAATCGATCTCCACACCACATTTGACCATCAGCCCGAGGTCGTAGTATCTCTCCTTCGCCGTCCAGACAACGTCTGCGTAACGCTTGAGCGCATCGACGCCGGTCGGCACTCTCGTTCCATCCACCAGCATTTCATTCTCGTGAGGATAGGCGCCGTTTGTATCGACATGTGTCGT
>DAOVLC010000417.1 GCA_030631455.1 Candidatus Zixiibacteriota bacterium | reverse complement strand
CTGTTTGTTGTGATTGCCCAGGTTGGCGTCGGGTTTGCAGGCGAATCATTGAAAAACTATGATGGCAGCCAAATCAGGACGATCTCTGTCACCGAAGCACCTCAGCATCAATCGGTACAAATTGAGCGAGTCAGTGATCAATTTAGAGACTTGTCCTCCCAAATGGATGACATTACAGGTGATAAGCCGACAAGAGATGATCCGATCGCGTATCTGCATCCTGCCTTAGGATATGCCGGTGGCGGAAATCTTCTTCGTATGTACGAGTTCTACGATGGCGTGTCTCCGCTGTCGTATATTTTCATGAACGGTTCCGACGATGACGGCCTGAACTGGACAGGATGCTGCTGGTACGATCTGTACGGCGCGACCTATCCGTCGCTCGATGCATGGGGAACGGGCACTCAGTGCTATGGCACGTTCATTCCTCCTTCCAGCTTCGGTGCCGGGGCAGCCGTGTTTCTGCTTGACTTTCCTGATCCGATGAACCCCGCCACCTGGGATGTGCTGTGGGCGCCGTATTCAGCGCTCGGGTGGTATGGTATTAGAATGAACGAAATCGCAACCGACAACAGCCAGGAGTCATGGAACTGGGGATTTCAATCGGCAATTCTCAGCAGGACGTATCCGGGAGAAGATACGCTGCAAGACGCCGCGCACATATTCTATCAGGTGAATGCGACCGGTACCACTACAGGAAGCTACTACGCGAACGTCGACAGTTGCCGAACAACCTCAGCAGATATCGATCGAGTCACAGCCAGAACATTCGCCGTATACGATCGGTATGACTCCGATGATGACCAATATCAGATGTTTATCCGGCAGGACTATTTCGGCAACTGGGGTGCAGGCACTGACGCTGTGACGAAGTATTTCCCTGATACCGATCAGCATATCATCTACCCGGTTGTGGCAGCCTATGGCGATCAGCTTGTAATAATCGCCGCAACGTACCATGACGAAACGCCTGATGACAAGGACATCATTTGCTGGTATACACATGATGGAGACGTCGATAGCTTGAACGACATCAGCGTCGTTTCCGCGACGATGGATGCCGAGAATTATCCCGAAGTGTCTCACGTCGAGAATGCCACCTTCATATGCACATTCATCAAGAACAGTGCGCTATACGCCAGCAGATCGAATGACGCTGGCGCTACCTGGAGCGCGCCTGAAAAAGTCAATGATGAGAGTGAACTGGTGGTCGAGGAGTATCGAGCGGCTGATATCGGCGATGGCGGTCGTCAAGTCATATATGAATACACACTGACACGGGATGGCGAGATTTATGCCGGACTGGAGCGATTGGATCTTGTCGATTCGGATGGCGACGGTGTTTATCTCTATGATGACAATTGCCCCACAGTGGCCAATCCCTCGCAGGCAAACAGCGACAGCGATGAGTTGGGCGACGCCTGCGATAATTGCCAGGCTGTCGCGAACCCATTGCAGGAAGATACCGATGATGACGGTATCGGGGATTCGTGCGACGTCTGCCCGGATGACCCATTGAATGATGACGATGCAGACGGCTACTGCTACGGTGATGACAACTGCCCATACGTGCATAATCCTGATCAGGCCGATGCGGATGTCGATCAGGTCGGCGACGAGTGCGACAATTGCGAGAACGTCGCTAATCCCGATCAGGCGGACGCCGATGGGGACATGATCGGCGATCTCTGTGATGAATGCACCGATACTGATGGCGATGGTTACGGTAATGTCGGTTACCCGGCCAATACGTGCCCCGACGATAACTGCCAGCGTATCTACAACCCGGATCAGGCGGACAGCAACTCCGATGGTGTCGGAGACGCCTGCGACTCCGAGTGCGGTGATGTCGATGTCAGCGGTGGAGTCGACATTGACGATGTTGTATTTCTGATAAGCTATATTTTCTCGCTCGGCCCGGCACCCGAACCGATCGAGACGGGTGATGTCGATCTGAGCGGAGGAGTCGACATCGATGACGTAGTATTTCTCATAAACTATATATTCTCAGGTGGGCCACCGCCGTGCGACGATGGGAGTCCGTCGGGAATGCTGATCGGATATGGTGACTGCAAGGAATTCGCAAAAGGTGTTGATATTCCGCCGGATGAGGACTGCATGACATACGAATACGACGGGATCGGCACTCTCATTCTGAAGCATGAAAACGCCGGATTCAATTGCTGCCCGATCATCTCTGCCGACATCAGCATTACAGGCAGCAGCATCACGATAGTTGAATCCGAAACGTATGAGTTTGAACCGTGTCCCTGCCAATGCCTTTTCGATCTTGATTATCGAATATACAATCTGCCGCCAGGAGTATATATGATACGGGTCGAGGGAGTATGTGCCCCGGACGATGACGAAATCGAATTCATTGCTGATCTGTCAACAGCGACATCTGGCAGCTATTGTATATACAGAGATTATTATCCATGGGGATACTGGGAATAGGAGGTTCAGTAGGTCAAATCTGATCTTCCCCCGGTTTAGTGGACAGTTTTTTAAGCATGCTTGTTTTTCTCCTCAAAGTCAAGCGGACTCAGATAGCCAAGGGTTGAATGGCGTCTTTTTCGATTGTAGAAGACTTCGATGTATTCGAAGAT
>DAOVLC010000130.1 GCA_030631455.1 Candidatus Zixiibacteriota bacterium | reverse complement strand
CCCTGTCTTCGCCCTGTATCAGGAACGCTTTCTTGGGACCAAAGAGAGTCACACCGGCATCAGCGGTAGCTTTCTGCAACTGTTCTGCGTCATCAGGAAAGAAATCTATCTGCGCCTGATCCGCGCCAAGAGGGAAACATGTCAGAGCCAACAGATTGACGCCTCTCTCGCTTAGATGTTCCAGCACTCGGCGCACCTCGCCGGGTTTGTTACCCGCTGTCACATAGTAGTATTCAGCTATTCGTACTGTCTCTGCCATTGATTACCTCCTCATTTCATCATCAGCTACGACTTCTTTGATTGACACTCCACCACTAACTTACGCTTGCATTATCTTAAATAAGTCCATCTCATAACACGGGACGCTCATCGGGACAAATGGACACTATAATAATGCGAAACTCACTCGGTTTGTCAAGCAGCTTAGAGTTGGATGATGGTAATGAAAAGTCGGCGCATGGCATGTGCGCCGACGTCAAAATCGAGAGGACTGTACAGGAAATGCCTATAGATCGCCTGATCTGCTTGGGCCGTTCATCTCGTTGAGATACAGCTTGAGATAGCGATTCTCGATCTCTGTCTTCTTGGCCTGTGTCTTGATAATATCTCTCTGCGACACAAGGCCGATCAGTTGCTCTTCCTCGACGATGGGAATATGACGTATCCAGTTCTTGCCCATCAGCCCGGCAATGTAGGAGATGTCGTCATCAGGCAGCCCGACGATTATCGCCTCGCTCATCACGTCCTTGACGCTGAGTGCGTGATAATCGCCACCGGTCTCGTGGATCTTCTTGAAAATATCCTTATCGCTGACAATACCGATGAGTTTCCCGCCCTCATCGAGCACCGGAAGACAACCAATGTTCTTGCTGATGAGCAGATCCATTGCCTCATCGATCTTTGTTGATGGCTTGGCCGTCACAATCTCTTTTGGCTTGCTTTCAAGCATGGTTTTTACGAGCATATCATAACCTTTCTATCTTGGCGTAACAAACTGTCACCAGGCACTCGGTCCTTTAGACAACTTACGAAGATTCTGCGGGCATTACAAGGGGAAAGTTGCCGCCTTATGCGTTTCGAGGCAACAACCCGTCACTTCTTCGCTTTATCAGGTTTCGCTTTGGGCAATCGGCGTACGCTGTTTGATCGGCATTTGGGGCAGGTTCGCTCCTGAACGACCTGGGAATCGTATATGCCGTCGTATTCATGGCCGCAATTCAGGCATTTGAATCTGGTTTCCGTTACTGCCATCAGGCCTGCACCTCCACCCTGGTCTTAGTTTTTTTCTCTTTTGCCTTGGCCTCCTCTTCGGCCAGCACATTCATCGTGTATTCAATCTCATCCATTGTGACATTCTTTATCACATCATCGAGCTCGCGCATGACCTTGGCGAATTTCTGTCCATCGGCGGCGGAAATCCACTCAAGCCGAAGCCTGTCAGGCCGGACGCCGAGTTTGTCGAGTTTGTTCCAGAGCTTGTCCATACGCTTCTGCGTCCAGTGGACCGCGCTAATATAATGGCAGTCGGAGAAATGGCACCCTGAAACCAGCACAATCGGCGCTCCGAGCTTGAATGCATGCAGCACGAATTTCTGGTCGACGCGACCCGAGCACATGGTCCTGATCAGCCTGCTTGCCGTGGGATACTGCAGCCTGGCCGTACCGGCGTCATCGCCGCCCGCATAACTGCACCAGTTGCACGCGAAAGTGAGAAGGTGCTTGTGTGGCTCCACAGCCAAGATAGCCTCGATCTGCGCCAGTATCTGCTCGTCGCGGAAATGACGCATGGTGATTGCATCTTGGGGGCACTCCGCCGCGCATGCGCCACATCCCGCGCACGCAGCCTGAATGATCACCGGCAGCCTCTTTGTCTTCCGGTCGGACGAGACTATAGCATTATAGGGGCATACCTGGGCACAGATACCACAGAAATTGCACTTGTCTGCGTCGATCTGCGACGTTATCGCTTCGATCTTGGTCTTGCCGGCATTTAGCAGTATACTCGCCCGTGCCGCGGCTGCGCTGGCCTGAGTAACACTGTCCTTGACATCCTTCGGTGATTCCGCACAGCCTGCGATATAGATGCCCTTAGTCGGCGCGTCCACCGGCTTTAGTTTCGGATGTGACTCCATAATAAAACCATCCGACGTGGTCGACAACGTCAGCAGTTTCCTTATCCGGTCGTTGTCACGCCGAGGAATAACTCCCTGTGCCAGGACCAGCACCTCAAGCTCATGGTTTTCAAGCTTTCCGGTTGTGGTATTCTCCACGGTAAGAAGAAGATTTCTCGTCTCCGGGTCTTCCGTGACATCACCGGGAATTCCCCTGATATACTTGACGCCCTCCTCCTTGCTGCGCATGTAGAGATCTTCGAATCCTTTGCCGAATGCACGTATGTCCATATAAAAGACTTTCGCCTCGATGCCGGGGTAGTGGTCGCAGAGCAGGAGAGTATCCTTGACTGTATTCATACAGCAGATATTACTGCAATACGGGTTGCCTCGGCCATCCCGCGAGCGGGAACCGACACACTGAATAAACCCGATTGTCTGCGGAGTCTTGCGGTCGCTCGGACGAATGAAATGCCCCTCAGTCGGGCCACCAGCGCAGATCAGTCGTTCGAATTCCATGCTCGTAATTACGTTCTCATGACGGGTGTAGCCGTATTCATCGTATTCGGTCGGGTCGTACACATCCATACCGGTGGCGGTGATGATGACTCCGACCTCGATATTCACCAGCTTATCCTGGTCGTCGTAATCGATGCAGTTCTTATCACAAACATCGGCGCATTTGCCACAGGCGATCGGGTTGTTACCGAGGCAATCATCCATATTGAGAACATATGCCGACGGCACAGCCTGAGGAAATGGCAAATAGATCGCCTTGCGTGAGGAAAAACCCTGCTGATACTCATCGGGCACCGCGACAGGACAGACCTCGGCACATTCGGCGCAGGATGTACACTCATTGGGATCCACATAGCGCGCCTTCTTGCGGACAGTGACATTGAAATTCCCGACATAACCGGTGACCGCTTCGACTTCACTGTAAGTCATCATCTCGACCCTGGGATGTCGACCGACATCCATCATCTTAGGACCGAGTATTCATATAGAGCAGTCCATCGTAGGGTAAGTCTTGTCGAGCGCCGCCATAATCCCGCCGATAGTCGGTTCTTTCTCGACGAGATAGACCTGGTGTCCACCATCGGCCAAATCGAGTGCCGCCTGAATACCCGCCACGCCGCCACCGATAACCAGCGCGGCCTTGGTGACCGACACCTCGGCTTCAGTCTGAGGTTCGAGGAAGCGGGCTCTGGCGACGCCGCTGCGGACAAGATCCTTGGCTTTTTCGGTGGCCAGCAGCTTCTCGTTTTGGTGGACCCAGCTGCACTGCTCGCGGATATTGACCATCTCGAACAGGTACGGATTCAATCCCGCGTCGGCAACACATTCCCGAAATGTCGGCTCGTGAATTTTGGGAGTGCAGGAGGCCACTACCACTCGATTAAGATTATACTTCTTTATCGCTTTCTTGATTTCGTTCTGCCCGGGATCAGCGCAAGTGTACTTGTTCTGTACCACCGCCGCGACGTCGTCCAGAGTCTCGGCATACTTGCTTACAGCAGCACAGTCGATTGTGCCTGCGATATTCAAACCGCACTCGCAAACAAACACACCGATGCGCAAATCTCCGGGTTTCTTCAGTTCATCGGCCATAATTCTTCTCCCATCACTTCTCTATCCGAAACCTCAGCCCTTCAGAGCCGAGGCTACTATGTTCACGAAATCCGTAATCTGTATATCGACTTTGTCAGACTCTTCGCCGCGTTCGGAACACCGAAAGTGAATCTGGCATTTCGGGCACGCAGTTACCAGCGTCTTCGCGCCTACAGCCTTTGCTTCCGTCAGTCTGCTTCGCTGAATCTGTTTGGATGTGGCGTCGCAATTCATCCAGTTAGTCGTACCGCAGCAGATAGCACCGCGACCACTGTGCTGCATCTCATGATAATTCACTCCCGGTATGGAAGTAAGCACCGCTCGCGGCTGTTCATAGATCCCCATATATCTTCCGAGACGACACGGATCCTGGAATGCGACATCCATCGCCAGTTCTTTGAACTGGAGCTTGTCGCTGTTCTCGGCGACGACCTCCGCTATATGCTTCACTTCAAAACTGGTGTTGCCAAGCCTCTCGCGATAGAGCTGTTTGAGGACAAGGGCGCATTCGGGACAGGCGGTCACCACAGTCTTTGCACCGGAATCCTCTATCTCTTGCAGGTTCAGTTTGCCCAGTTGATCGAACAGCTCAAGTTTGCCGAGCCAGTAGAGGTCATGACCGCAGCAGCGCTCGTTCTCGAGGACGACTGGTTCGATGCCAAGATAGTTGAGGATTCTCACTGTATCTTCAGCTATCGAGATAGGAGAGAAATCGAAATCCTTGCCGAACATCTCCTGATGATACGGCAAACAGCCAACGAAGTACAATACATCGCCACGTTCTTTGACTTTCAGATCAGCATTGATCCATCCGGTACGACTCTGCCTGAGTTTCGGAGACGCTGCCATTTCCATGACCTCGTGCAACGCGCCGCCATGCGTGGGATTGCCCCACTTGCCCTGCAGGCAGGCCAGCTCACGAACATCCCGCATATACTCTGAATACTTGACATCGACCGGGCAACGCTGCGAGCAAAGCTGACACGTCAGGCATGACCACAGCAATCGATCTGAGATCAGGTCGCCGACGCCATAAAACAGTCCCTCTGCCAGCAGTCTGCGAGGCGAATAACTATCGTTGTATTTCGAAATCGGGCATACTGCAGTGCACTTGCCGCATTCGAGGCAAAGGAACGCTCTGCTCTTCTTCAGTTTTTCGGTGGCGGTTTCCATAGGTGTCTATTTCTCTGATGTCTGTTTGTGATTTAAAGGACTCGGGCCTAATTCAGTGATTTGCCCTACGAATTCGTCGATTACCTCGCCCCACCGGTCTCCCTCAGCCGCGGATACCCATTCCAGACGGATTCTTCGTTCGTCCAGCCCAAGGGTTTTAACCATACCTTTGGTTTTTTCGAATAATTCCACGGCTTTGTAGTTGCCGAAGATGTAGTGGCAATCACCGAA
Source organism: Candidatus Zixiibacteriota bacterium (assembly GCA_030631455.1). Classification (GTDB taxonomy): domain Bacteria; phylum Zixibacteria; class MSB-5A5; order JAABVY01; family JAHJOQ01; genus DAOVLC01. The sequence goes on along the minus strand of DAOVLC010000130.1, from coordinate 236 downwards.
ATGGCACCCCGAAACGAGAACGCCGTCAGCGCCCAGTTTCAAGGCTTTCAGAACGAAGCCGATTGTGACCCGGCCTGAGCACATGGTGCGGATGACTCGAAAGTTTGGAGAGTATTGAACTCGGTTGACGCCGGCGGTATCCGCCCCTGCGTAGCTGCACCAGTTGCAGGCAAAGGCCACTATGTTGGGTATAAACCCGTTTGTTTTCGTCTTTTCCCTTGCACTGGAACTCTTAT
>DAOVLC010000150.1 GCA_030631455.1 Candidatus Zixiibacteriota bacterium | reverse complement strand
CTTGTCATCGCTGGACAGACTCTCCGAGTCGCCGGTGACTGCAAGCACATTGTCCGGCCCGAGAGCTTCTATCGCGGCATATAGAACTAAACCTGAATCGAGGCCGCCTGAGAAAGCTACAACCACTTTACCGCAGGAGGAAATCTCTTCTTTCAGATTTCTGAATTTTGCTTGCAGGTTGGAGTTCAATATTGCCATTTTTCGATCAATCCGTCGAGCACAATATATACCGGTACTGCGATGTTCTCATTTTGCTCGTTGAATTCGAACGGCCCGGTCACTCCGTTCACTCTGCCGAGACTCTCCCATCCGCGTGCGATGCCGCTGGAAGAGAATCCGCCAAGTTCCGCCGCCTCAATCGTCAAGCGGACAGCGTCAAACGTCAGCCCGGCAACGGGAGTAGCGGTCATCTTGCTTTCCTCTTCGAGAAGGTACCGGAATCTCTGCCAACTCGTGTCGGCATCGGTGAACGTCGAGTGCGATATGAACATGGCGGGATAATACCGCATCGGCTTAAGAGACACGATATCCGGGTCACCGAGATCCTCGCCACCGAGGATGATCGTGTTGATTCGATAGAATCTCAATTGAGGGATAATGAACTCGAGTTCTTCCGCAAACGCGGGAATGAATATGGTTGGGATATTGACAGTGATCTCCTCGGTTTCGAGTGTGTCGCCGGCATCATCGAGGAATATCGTGGAATCAAAGCTATCTGGGAGAACGGCCTCTTTCAGGTTGAGCATGAACCGCCGGTAATCACTGGTGCCGCGCGGGAAATAGACTTCGTAGAAGATCTCGACACCATTTTCTCCGACGACTTTCTTGAAGCCCTCGGTGATCTGCCGGCCATAACCGTCGTTGGGAGCCAGTATCGCAACCGAATCGAGTCCGAGTTCATCGATTGCCGCCTCGGCAAGCCGCCTTCCCATCGTCTCGGGGGTAGGCGAAAGCTGAAATATCCGATTCGATACCGAGGTCAGCCCCTTCTCAGATGCCGCCGGGAGAATCATTGGGACAGACCAGAAGTCGGAATATGGAGCCGCGCCGACTGCTTCCTGCGATGTCAACGGACCGATCACAGCTGATACTCCCGAAGACGTAACGTCTCGCGAGAGTTGAGCTGAGACTATCGAGTTGCCGTGAGTGTCGTAAGACTTGATTCTGATGTCGGTGTCCGGTTTGCCGTAGGTTATCACTGCCAATTCTGCCGCCGCGTCCATCTGCCGACCGTAAGCCGCCAATTCGCCTGAAAGCGGTACAAGCAGTGCGATATCGAGCGAACGGGACAACCCAAGGCTAATCTCGTTTTCGAGATTCCTGATTTGACTATCCCCATCGCCTATGAATGCCGAGTGAATATCTACGATCCGCTCTGCCTGTCTTTGGAGTCCGATTTCGTAGTATTTTTTCGCGGTATTGTAGACGAGATCTCTAAAGAGCCTCTGATCGGCCTGATAGCCCGCAGTCAGCACCGACTTCTGCTCGGAAAACGAAAGATAGCCTATGCATAAGCTCAGGCAGTTCGAATAACAGATGTTCTTCAATTCAGGATCTTTTGTGAGATCGAACGCCCTGACAAAATGTTCCGCCGATTCAGGATAATCATCCCGATCGAAGGCAATACGGCCGAGAAAGTAGTAGCACGCGGGATCAGAGGATGAACTCTTCCCATTTGCAATGAGTCTTTCGAACAGCTGCGTGGCATGTTCGTGCTCTCCAGCGTAGTACCGAGATTTCGCCTCCATAATCAGGAGATGAGAAATGCGGCCGTAAGATGGGTTGAGGGCGACCAGTTCGCCGAAGAGTTCTGCGGCGCGCGTATACTCGGAACGCTCGTAAAACGCCTCCGCCGATTGGATCCGTGACTGTAGATCAGCGGCGCCTGAATTCGCTCTTAGTGTAGATGCTGCGATACAGAGAGCGAGCATTATCGCTGCTGCCAATGTAGACCAGTGCTTAATCAATGCTACCGGATCCTCAGAGAGAATACTTGCCGAAATCTTCGGGGTTGATTCTCTTCAGGCGTTCTTTTAGCTCCTCAGGGTCGAGTCTGTTCGGCTCCGGGCCATGAGATGGTTGGAGATCGAAGAGCTTGCTGTTTGCGAAAATCGGGGCTTTGGTTTTGAGAGCGAGTGCGATAGAATCGGAAGGACGCGCATCGATTTCCACAGTACTGCCATTGCTCATGAGGATGATCCTGGCATAAAACGTCTGGTCTCTGAGATCGAATATCTCAACCCGGAGTACTTTCGCTTTCAAGCATTCTATGACTGACTTGATCAAGTCATGAGTCATCGGCCTTTTCGATGGCACTCCGGACATTTCCATCGCGATTGCCCATGCCTCAGTGGGTCCTATCCATATCGGGAGAATCTTCTCGGACTCAGCAGGGCAGAGGATTACAACAGGTGATTTGGTTGCATCATCAAGCGCCAACCCGTTGACAGAAACTTCAACCATTTCGTTTGTTTCGTTCTGATCGTCTGTCAACTTTTCTTCACCACCCACAGCTTCAGGTTCGCGATCACATCGTGCGCAATCTTGATCGGAAGAGTATAGACACCGAGCGCCTTAATGGGTTCGTCAAGGCTTATCTTGCGACGGTCGACCTCGACGCCCTGGGCTTTAAGCAGATCAGCGACAATGGATGCGGTGATCGATCCGAACATCCGATCTTCTTCGCCGACATTAACTTCAGCAGTGCAGGAAATCTTTTCGATATGAGCCTTGACTCTTTCAGCCTCGCGCATCTGCTTTCTGTCACGAAGCGATTTCTGAAGGGTAACCTGGTTTATCGCCCTGAGATTTCCTCTGGTTGCAGGGATCGCAAGGTTTTGTGGGATCAGGAAATTTCTCCCATACCCGTTCTTGACCTCGATAACATCCCCGCACTTGCCGAGTTTATCCAGGTCTTCTCTTAAGATAACTTTCATAATCTACAACCTTTCTATTGTATTATACAATATACTGATTAAAAAGTGCATATTCAACCTATCTGTTGTGCTCTGACACGCCTGAAATCGAAATGCGAATCTACCAGGCCAACCACTGCCACCAGCAGGCCACCGATCCATCCGGAAAGAAAGAGCATCACGTAAAACGCAATCCTGAGGGCTGCATGGATTCTTCTCCGTTTGAGGTAATACTCGATTACGGCCAATCCCACTACCATATATGATACGCCCAGGATGAAAAGCAGGTTGTCGACAAATGGCGTCGTGCTCTCTATGCCTATCACCCGGAACAGCAGCGCGATGGCCAGCACGATCATGCTGGCTACGCCCAGTTTCCAAAGGACGAAATCCCTCAATTCGCGGCAGAAACCGTCCTCTTTCCGGATCATCATTCCAGCGATGTGGTATGCTGCCATGTTCATTGCGGCAGCCCAGCAGATGATGAGTCCGGCGAAGAACCGGTGAAAAAAGTCAAACAGTGATTCGGTAAACGCCTTGAACGTGTTTACTTCTTCCGGAGAGAGAGACGATGGCAGTGCCCTCGCTGCTTCCCTGTACCAGTCGATAACAAGAGTGCTCATATTGCCAAGAACGTCCTTCCAGTCCGTAGCGACATTTCCGAGGTTAGCGAGATAAAGCATCATCATGATTGAAACCGGCAAAAGGGCCAATATCTGTGCTTTGTAGGCCGAAAATCCCCGTCTAATCGATCCGGACATGAAACCTGCAGGCAGAAAAACGAGAACTACCCAGAATCCGGCATAATAGAGGCCGTAACCAGCCGGTAGAAGACTCGCTGTTATCATTCCTGCGACAAAAGAAAGCGTCGCTATCGCCGAACCAAACCACACTGTGCGTGCAGCGAAGAGGAAAATCAAACCGGCTGATGCGGCAATTGTGAATGCCCAGATGCTCGCAGGCAGCCAGCAGAACAGGTTGTACGAGACTACCATGCCGACTGCAGCCCAGCTCAATCTGGTCTGCGTCGAAGTCATCGCTCTTCCCTACTTGTAAGCTTCCTCAGCGAATGGCATGAGAGCCATGATCCTTGCGCGCTTGATCGCACGCGTGAGTTTGCGCTGTGTCTTGGCGGAGACTCCCGATATTCTGCGCGGAATGATTTTGCCGTTTTCCGTCAGAAACCTTCTTAGAAGCTTGTCGTCCTTGTAATCGATTTTACCGATTCTCAGGTCGGCAAATCGCCCCGGACGTCTTCTCCTTTTATCGAATTGCATACCTCGTCGTTCTCTCATTTGAATTCAACCTCCAAAGCTTTTTGATACATCAGGAGTCGAGTCTCTTGACGCGATGGACATCTCCAACGCCGATTCCCGCTCCCAGCTTCTCTCGATATTAGCAGACTTTCAAGGCTGCTATGTTACGTGCCTATCCGGTCCTGCTACCAGACTAACGCGCAGCCCTATCAGAAGCGGCTTCGTCCTTCTCAGATGCGGGTTCGTACGACTCGGCGACCACCGTCATGAAACGGATGATCGACTCGTTGAGGCCGTATGCTCTTTCCAGTTTCTGAGGGATTGCGCCGTCACCCTCGAAGACGAAGAATACATAGAGGCCTTGCTGCTTCTTGTTGATTTCGTATGCAAGGCGCCGCATTCCCCAGCGATTCACCTCGAGGATTTTACCGCCGTTGGTCTTAATGAGAGATTCGACTTGCTCGATTTGCTTGTCGAACTGGCTCTCTTCAAGTTGTGGGTCTAAAATGATACCGGATTCGTAGATCTTCATCTACACCTCCCTACGGACTTCCGGCCTTCTCGACAACGAGAAAGCAGGGTGGTTAATTGTATTTCTGCTGACCGGCTTCGATATCTTGTTCTATTATCGTCTCGACAGCCGCCGCAGCGTCCTCAATCATCTTCTCTACGGATTTTCTCTCGTCTTTGCTGAACTTTTCGAGCACGAACGCCTCTACCGGATAGTCGATCTCTTCCGGTATGCCGATGCCCATCCTCAGACGAGGAAAATCTTCTGTTTGTAACTCCTCTATCGTTGATTTCAGGCCTTTATGACCGCCATCGGAACCCCTGTCGCGGATTCTGATCTTTCCCGCTGGGATATTAATATCGTCGCATACAACAAGAATCTCGCTTGGATCAATACCATGATATTCTGCGGCTTGTTTCACCGCTACTCCCGAGAGATTCATGAACGCGGTCGG
>DAOVLC010000218.1 GCA_030631455.1 Candidatus Zixiibacteriota bacterium | reverse complement strand
GTTGGCCTACGACGCTTTCGGTGTCATGCCTGCGATCTCGAAACTGAGCCCGCAGCAGGCGATGGATCATTTCATCTCCGGCTACACCGCGAAAGTCGGCGGGACAGAAGCGGGACTGGGCGATGAGCCACAGGCCGTGTTCTCGGCATGTTTTGGCGCTCCCTTCATGGCGCTGCACCCTTCCGCCTATGCAGAGCTCCTGTATGACAAGATCACTAAGCATAACGTTGATTGCTGGCTTGTCAATACCGGAATGATCGGTGGCAAGTACGGCATCGGTGAACGAGTGAAGATCGCGCATACGCGGGCTATGGTAAAAGCTGCGTTGACAGGTGCGTTGAACAATGTATCATACGCTACCGAGAAAGTCTTCGGGCTTGCTGTGCCGTCGGAATGCCCCGGTGTTCCGTCGGAGATACTCAATCCACGGAAGTCGTGGAGCAATCCGGAGGAGTATGATGAAATGGCGGAGAAGCTCGCAGGACGATTTGTAGAGAATTTCAAGGAGTATATTAGCGAGGTCTCTGCTGATGTGATCGAGGCCGGTCCGATACGGGCGGTTCCGGCATAGGAAAGCGGAAACGGATGGAGCAGGATGGCTATTGATAAGATAGCGCTTATAACAAGCGGGGGCGATGCGCCCGGAATGAATGCGTGCACACGTGCAGTTGTGCGAACGGCACTGAAATACGGGATGGAAGTTCTCGGTTACTGGCGCGGTTATCATGGGTTAGTCACTGGTGACTATGTGACGCTCAAGCGTTTTGCGGTGTCGAATATCATACAAACCGGTGGCAGCATACTGATATCATCTCGCAGCAAGGAGTTTATGACGCCGGAAGGACGGCAGAAAGCGGCTGATAACCTTGTAAAGCAAGGCGTTCAGGGATTGATAGTAATCGGCGGCAATGGCAGCCTCACCGGTGCGCATCTCCTGAATCAGGAGACCGATATCAAGGTCGTCGGAATCCCCGGTACGATAGACAGAGACATATACGGCACCGAACAGACGATTGGATTCGATACTGCGGTTAATACCGCACTTGATGCGATAGATAGAATAAGAGATACCGCCTCGGCGATGGAGCGAGTGTTCATAATAGAAGTAATGGGACGCGACTGCGGCGAAATCGCGCTCTACGCGGGAGTCGCGGGCGGCGCCGATGCGGTGCTTGTGCCTGAGATATCAACCGACATTGATAAGCTCATAGCGGAGATTAAGGCAGGATTCGAAATCGGCAAGAAAACGAATGTAATTGTCGTGTCCGAAGGCGATGACAGCGGGGGTGCGCTCAAGCTTTCCGAGACCCTGAAAAGCAGGGGCGGCATCAAATCATGGGTCTGCATACTTGGACATACCCAGAGAGGCGGCAGGCCGAGTGCGCGCGACAGATACTATGCTACCGCTTTCGGAGTCGCCGCGGTCGAGGCATTGACCGACGGCATAGCAGGCGTTATGATAGGATGGGACAAAGGCGGCGGGATCAAACATGTTCCGCTGAACAAGACTTATTCTAACAAGAAACAGTACAATGCCGAAATTCGGAAGCTTCTCGAAGCAGTGGCTTGATCTCGTGTGATAATATGCCGACAAGAAGATAAGCGGTTATGATGAGATGTGACAGACCTAAACTCGTTCTACTAATGGTTCAAATGAGTGACTAAATGGGTGGAGAGATGAATAGTAATCAGGTACGAGCGATAAAGACATTTCAGGTGAATCCTACGCTTCCTCCTGCAATCCAGGAATTGAGAAAACTGGCATTCAATCTCTGGTGGGGCTGGCATCAGGATGCTGTCGGGCTTTTCCGCCGCCTTGACCGAAATCTGTGGGAGACATCGGGGCACAACCCGGTGTTGATGCTGGGATCTATCGAACAGGAGAAGCTTGAACGGGCATCTGGCGATGAGGGCTTCATTGCCCACCTTGATCGTGTCAGCCAGGATCTGGAGCGCTACCTGTCCGAATCGTCATGGTTTGTGAGAAATCACTTTGAAAGCGACGTTCCAGTCATCGCGTATTTCTCCGCCGAGTTCGGTCTCACCGAATGCCTAAAGAGCTATTCGGGAGGCCTGGGTATATTGGCGGGAGACCATCTCAAGTCAGCGAGCGATCTTGGTGTGCCGTTGGTCGGAGTAGGTCTTCTCTACCAGCAGGGTTATTTCCAGCAATATCTTAACAACGATGGATGGCAACAGGAATTCTACCCCGAGAACGATTTCTATAATCTTCCGATGACTCGAATCATGTCTGACGACAGCAAACCACTGACGATATCTATCGATTTTCCGGGACGAAAGGTGCTGGCGTATATCTGGAAAGTCCAGGTTGGCAAGGTTGACCTCTTTCTTCTCGATACGAACGTCCCATCCAACTCGACCGAGGATCGGGGAATCACGAATCAGCTATACGGCGGCGATATTGAGATTAGGATCATGCAGGAAATAGTGCTCGGCATCGGCGGCATGTGTGCTCTTGATGCGGTTGGCGTGCAACCAGTCGTGTGCCACATGAATGAAGGTCACTCTGCGTTTCTGGCTCTGGAGAGAATGCGGCGATGGATTCAGATCGACAAGCTTTCGTCGTTCGAGGCGATAACTCTATCGAGGCAGAGTACCGTATTCACGACTCACACTCCGGTCCCTGCCGGGATCGACGAGTTTCCTGAGCAACTGATGCGGAAGTATTTCAAATCCTATTATCCACAGCTCAACATGACATGGGACGAGTTTTTCTCACTCGGCAAGATGGCCGGATCGGGATCGACTTCTCGTCCGTTTAATATGGCTTATCTTGCGCTCAAGCTGTCATCGTATATCAATGGTGTCTCGGTACTGCATGGCGAAGTATCTCGGAATATGTGGCAGAACGCCTGGAAGAGTGTTCCGATCGATGAGATTCCTATCGAGAGTGTCACCAATGGCGTTCATACGAACTCATGGATTTCTGCGGAGATGGCTTCGCTCTTCGACCGCTATCTGGGGCCGAATTGGAAGAGAAACTCGGCCGACCAAAATCTGTGGAAAAGGATCACTGAGATGCCGGACGAGGAATTGTGGCGCGCTCACGAACGGCGTAAGGAACGACTCGTCGGTTTTACCAGAAGAAAACTGCAGGAACAGATACGGAGGCGGGGAGGTCTGGGTTGGGAACTCAAGGTCGCGCAAGAGGCTCTCAACTCGGAAGCGCTGACAATCGGATTTGCCCGGCGATTCGCCACGTATAAGAGAGGTACGTTACTGTTTAAAGACCTGGATCGACTGACCAAGATTCTAAACGACCCCGACCGTCCTGTGCAACTGATATTCGCCGGCAAAGCACATCCCAAGGACAACGAGGGAAAAGAGCTGATAAAAGAGATCGTGCATGTTGCGCGCCGCGAGGATCTTCGCAACCACATAGTGTTTCTCGAAAACTACGAAATCGCTCTTGCTCGATATCTCGTGCAGGGCGTCGATATATGGCTCAATACTCCGAGGCGCCCGATGGAGGCGTCGGGAACATCAGGCATGAAAGTCGTCTTCAACGGTGGCATAAACCTTAGCGTGCTCGACGGATGGTGGGATGAAGCCTACAATCCCGATGTCGGCTGGGCTATCGGTCAGGGAGAGGAATACTCCGACCTGAGATACCAGGATTGGGTTGAGGCTAATGCGCTGTACGATGTGCTCGAAAAAGAGATCGTGCCGTTATTCTTTGATCGCGGCAGGGATGATCTTCCTCGCGGGTGGATCGCTAAGATGAAAAACTCGATGTCTCAACTCTGCCCTGTTTTCAATACCAACCGCATGGTTAGAGATTACACCGAGTCTTTCTACATTCCGGCATTCAGACAGTCACAGATTCTCCAGGTAGATGAGAAGAAGGAACTCAAGCAGCTTTCTTTATGGCAGTCGAAACTTGCGGAGGCGTGGAAGGATGTGCGAATACTTGAAGTGAGTTCGCAGGCGCCTGAGAAGACTGAAGTCGGTTCGCAGCTTGAAGTCGATGTCTACGTCCACCTCGGGAATCTTCTTGCATCCGATGTTCTCGTCGAGATGTATATCGGGTTGCTCGGATACCGTGAGGCGATTACCGATGCTCACACGGTGCCGTTGGAGTTCACTGGAGAAGAGCAACAGGGGGTCTTCAAGTTCCACGGCTCTGCCACGTTCACGAAATCCGGAAGGTACGGATTCTCGGTGAGAGTGATACCATTTCACCGAAGCCTCGTGAAACATTTCGAACTCGGCATAGTAACCTGGGCCGATAGCATCTGATCCAAAATACAGTCGAGCAGGTCAAACTTGCCCTTCGACAACTCTGGACATCCCTTCGAAAGCTCTGGACAGGCAGTTCGCAAAGCGAACGGAGACACTTGACTATTCTCTTTCGTTCCCGCACTTCGTTCGAACTGTCGGAACCGCCCTTCAAGGACTCGGGGTATCCCTT
>DAOVLC010000264.1 GCA_030631455.1 Candidatus Zixiibacteriota bacterium | reverse complement strand
CTCCCAGAGTTCAGAGGGAACGCTGCTTCTGAAGTTCTCGGTCGCTTTCTCGAACAGCACTCGAGCCTCCGGCTCGTTTTTGGGATCAACGGTCACAAGAAGCAGGGGATATTGAAGATTGTGAAAACCGACAGCCCAATCGTAGCCTCTCTTCCCATATGAAAGGACACTGTCAGGTAGACCGAGGGTCTGGCTGTATGCGGCCAACGCCTGGTAGCGTACGCTGACTTGTGCGCTGTCACCCGTCTCTATTGCCTTTTCAAGAGCATCAGTCGTGAATCCGATCCCTGTCATGAATCTCCCTGACCAGAAGGCAAGATTGGCTTTATACGCGTAGTATGTTATCATCCTGTAGGGGTCGTCCGAATGATACTCTTTGAGCTTCTCTACATAGCGCAGAGCTTCAGAAAAATCACGTAGTCTGATGTGCGCCGCAGTCATCGTTGTTAATGCGCCGACATTCTCCGGCAAGATATCCAGAAGGTCCTTGGCTTCTTCTATCGTCTCATCAAGCCTGCCCTGCGCGTAGTAAGCGGTCATCAATGTGGTGTATGGACTTGGTACGCCGGGATAAAGCTCTTTCCATCTCTTCGCATACTTGATGACATTGTCGTAATCATTCTCGGAGCCATAAATCGAGCAGTACCACAGGAATGCGGGAGAGTACTTAGGGTCGAGCATTAGGACAGTATCAAGTTGTGCAATCGCCGATTCGGTATCTCTCTTGAGAGCATGAAGGAAGATCGCATAGAAGGCACGTGCTTCCTTGTCCTCAGGATAATTGTCCATGAATGTTTGCATCTTGCTGAACGCGGCGTCATAGTTGTTCCTGAGCCAAATCTCAGAGTAGATGTCGAGCAGATTTCTGTCCTTTGCTGGAAGTTTGTCTTCGAGCTGATTTGCTTTCGCGAAGTACGGTCTCCCCAGGTCACGACCGCGCAGCGCGTAAGCCAAACCGATCCGCATATATGGCAAGGCAAATGAAGTGTCAATCTCGATGGCCTTCTCGAATTCTGCGATCGCTTCGTCGAAGAGAAAGAGTGAGGACTTTTCCACACCGAGTATGTAATGCTTGTATGCTTCCGGCGAGGACGATGTTATCTCTGCCACCTCCGCATCCTCGATCATCTTCCCTCTGCCATGTAGCGACACTGCAATCTTCTGTGTGAGGCTGTCAACCAGAGCGAAAGGATCAGTTCCTACGACTTTCTCGCCGAGCACGATCCTGCCGGTTTCGACCTCTTCGAGCCGCGCATCGATGCGGATCATATCGCCCATCTTGAAGAATGACCCGGACAGGACTTTGGTGGCACCCAGCGATCTCGCCGCATTGACGCAGGCTTGGTGGCTAGGCATCGGAACTGCGCTTCTCTCTTCCTCATTGAGACAATCGAGGACTCGGCTCCGACTTATGAGGTCCACCTCTCCGCTCTGAGCGAGATCGGTCAGAAGAATCTCCGGTAATCCGGCCTGAAGCCAGTCGAACTCTTTGTCACCGGTCTTGTTCTCGAATCCGAGTATTGCGAGTGCGTTCTCCCTCGCTTGCAGCCGCGGAATAAACCCGGAGATATTGTCAGGATCGATCCCGCTCGCCCTGAGCTCCTCGCTGATTCTTTCCCCAAGCCCCTCGAGATTTTTGAGAATGTCGGTTGGATCATTAGCTGACCTGTCGGGTGCATCCGAGGTAAATTGGGGGGCTGCAATAGCGACAATAGCAATCAGGATGACCGCAATGCCGATTCTTAGAGGACTAAGCCAGTGTGTGCGGCTCTTCTTCGCGGCAGGTGCGTCCGCTATCGTGGAGTCGCTGTCGGAAATCTGGGTTTCATACTGACGGCGCAGGCTCCTCAGATCGACCACGAGGTCGCGGGTGTCCTGGTAGCGATTGTTGGCATCCTTCTGCAGACACTTATCGATTATCCTTTCGAGTTCTGCGGGTATGGCTTCGTTCTTCTGCCTCACAGGAGTATGTTTTGCCTCGAGTATCTTCGCCAAGACAGAGACTCTGTCGGGACCTTCGAACGGGAACTCTCCGGTGAACATCTTGTAGAGGAGTATGCCGTAGGAGAATATATCCGACCTGGTATCAACCTTTTCTCCGCGAGTTTGCTCGGGAGACATATATGTCAGCGTGCCGAGTATCTTCCCCTCGACAGTGAGTTGGCGTGAGACCGTGTCCGTGCTTTGCTCGTCTTCGCCTGTAAACGCAGGGCCTATAGGTTTAGCCAGACCGAAGTCAAGTATTTTAGGCTCGCCGTTTTCGTCGATCTTGATGTTATCGGTCTTTATATCTCTATGCACTATATCGAGCTTGTGAGCGGCGACCAGCCCCGCGGCGATTTTCTCAGCGACACGCATTAGTTGCGCTATCGTGGGGTTCCGGTTCTGAAGATACTCCGTTAGGGATTCGCCCTTGATATATTCAAGTACAATATAGCTGACAACCTTGCCGGATTTCTCGTCCTTCGCAGAATCGATATCATGAATAGCCATAACATTCGAATGAGATATCTGTGCTGCTGTCTTAGCCTCTCTATTGAAGCGTTCCATCCGCTCGGTACTGTCGAAGAACTCGGCGTGGAGTATCTTCAGCGCGACTTCGCGGTTGAGCTTCTGGTCCTTGGCTAAATAGACTTCGCCCATCCCGCCTTCACCGATCTTACGGATCACTTCGAAGTGTGCGAACTGCTGACCTGCCTCAAACATCATTTCTCGGCCCTCTTGACTATTAACATCGTAATGTCATCCGACCTCGGAGCATCACCCATGAACTCATCTATGTCACCCATCAGACTGTCGACAATCTGTCGTACCGGATGCCTTCTTTTCTTAATAATAAAACGTTCCATCCTTTCGTCGCCGTATTGATCGCCGTTCTTCTGCGCTTCGGTTACTCCATCTGAGAAGACAAAGAGCAGGTCGCCATCTGACATCTCAACCGTGTCCTGTGTCCAGTTACAGAAATCGAATGCCCCGATCATCGTGCCGGACGATTCGAGATGTTCCAGCGTTCCGTCTCTGCGAACCAGAACCGGCGGGTTGTGCCCAGCGTTCACGAATCGAATCAGGTTGCTGTTGGGATCAGTGACCCCGACGAAGAGTGTCGCGAAATCGCCCGACGCACTGTAGCGGTGCATCTGAAGCGAGATTCTTTCGACTGCACCGATCAAATCGAACTCTTCAGATTCATAGAGGATTCGGAACGATGCCAGGATATTCGACATCAGTAAGGCTGCGCCCAGCCCTTTGCCGCTGACATCTGCAACAAGGAATACGACGCGGCTGTCGGGCAGCATCTTCATATCGTAGAGATCGCCTCCGACCGAGCGGGACTGCTCCAGGCAAGCACATATCTCGTATCCCGGAATTTGCGACGGAACCTCTACGAGCAGGGCCTTCTGAATAGCGGACGCTCGGTTCAGCTCGGCATTGAGTAGGTGCTTTTCCTGCATCTCAGTAAGCAGCGCATAATTCAAAATCCTCGATGCAATGATATTCCCGAAAGTTGCCAGAACTCTGAGATAATCGTCGTCATATTGATGTGCCGGAGAGTTTGTGTCGGCATAGAGAATGCCCAGCAGTTTTCCTTCGTCGAATAAAGGTACGGCGATGGCGGATCTCATCTCTGACATGATGATCGACTGCTGTTGAGCGAATCTTGGGTCTTGCCGCGGATCGCAGATCAGGATAGCGTTCTTGTTACTGATAATCTCATTGACGATGGTGCGGGAGAGAGTGAATGCGCCCGGGTCTTTGCCGCTCGGCAGAAGGGAGGCTGCGGTGTAGACCTCGTCATTGTCTTCTGAAACAAACAGCACTGCGAGTCTTTCCGCCGGAATGATCTTCGATATCATCGCGAGCGAACGCTGCAGCATTTTCTCTTGCGGCTCCGGCAATACCAGCATCTTT
>DAOVLC010000003.1 GCA_030631455.1 Candidatus Zixiibacteriota bacterium | reverse complement strand
AGTAGTTTATGATACTTTGTAGTATTATGCTGGGGAATGTCGGGAATGTCCCAGTTAGAGGTGGTGGAGTGAAGGATTTTCTTGTTGACAGGGGTTAAGTGCAGATGTATTATGGTCGAGCACAGACAGGGAATGGCGAAACTATTCGACAACAGAATCTGTACAATAACTGAGGGAGAACGCTGTTTCTCCTTGACATCTGCACATTAGTGCAGTATATTAGCTGCGGTAGAATGTAATGGGTAAGATTAACAAAGATACTTATAAGAGGGCATTTGCCCTGTACGTAGTCTCGGCGTTTGACAAGGGCATCTATGGCAGTGTGAGATTTCAGAAGGTCGTTTACGAGGCAACAAAGAAGTCTGATCGGCACCCATTTCGATATAAGCGTTATCATCATGGACAGTACAGTTATGAGTTGCAGGATACAAATGAACAGTTACTTACTCTTGGATATCTTAACGCCCTTCCGTTAGACCACAAAGCAGGAAATGATGGGAACCACTACGTGCTCGGGGCGTCCTTTGACAAATCGGATTTGAGCAATGTGCTGCGCAGGATATTGGGAGATACTACGATTGACGCAATTAGTCAGGCAGTTAGCAAAATAGGCTACGAACAACAAGGGGTACTTCTTGATCTGATGCATAGTGAATTGGACAAACTTGGGATACAGATGAATGAACTCATCTTCGATAGTAGTCTGCCCGAGCAGATTGAACTTGTGGGTCTAGATGATGATGATTGTGAGAATATTGAGTTGATACTCAATCCCGAGTTTGTGTCGGCTATGCGCATGATCGCAGAGACGTGCTCAAAGGCGACATTCGATGCGTCGAAGGTCAAGAGAGTCTACAGGATTGGTGAGTAACTATAGGTTCCTTGCCCACAACATCTTCATAAACAATCTTGAGGAATTCAAGAAAGTAGCTGAGAGTAGAGATATCAAATCGCTCGGCACTCAGTACCAGAAATGCATCTCTAATCCATCTCAGGTTGGAACGAAATTCACGCTCAAGAATCTTGATCTACCCACCGGATTCATAATGCGGCTACATGTAGGCCACGACAGGTATCGACTAATCTGCTACGTAGACCCGAGGCAGAAAAATGTATTAGGCATTTACATATCCACTGTGTTGAAATGTAATCTGGATTACGATAAAACTAACTGGAGAGAGATAGCCGCGAATATCTGCACGGATTATTGGGCAGAGAATTACGCAGTCTTCAGTATCCTGCAGTTTACTGATGTTGTGGAGTAATATGCCCAATCTATTTCTCATCAGGATCTTTCGATTCATCATCCCAATCCATTTCAAGTGCGTCACCTACCTCAGTGCGGCTCGATTCAATTCCAGGGAATGTACTAGCTACTTCTTATTGACTCGAGCGCGAATTGATTTGAGTTCAAACGAGAATACCGTAACTTTTATTATTCAACTGGGATCGGCACTTGCGAGAGTCTGCTTTATTCATCGGATTGGTTCTTGTCTGGGGGTCGACCTGGCTTGCCGTAAAGATCGGGCTTGACACCGCTCCCCCATTTTGGTTCGCAACTATCCGGTTCATCATAGCCTTTGTGGTTCTTGGAGCGATCATTCTGCTCAGGAAACCTGATTACTCGCTCGTGAAACGCAATTTTGGGAAAATACTCACGGCCGGATTTCTCGCGTACGGATTCTGTTATGCAACGATATACTTGGGACAGCGATTTATCTCCTCCGGTACTGCTTCAGTGCTGTTTGCATCGATTCCCTTCTTCGTTGCCCTATTCTCGGTACGAATGCTGCCTGACGAGAAAAGTAACTCCGCTAAAAGTGATCGGGATAGTCATCGGTTTCTCCGGACTTGTACTAATATTCTTCGGCGACATCTCTCTGCGTGGCAGCAACGGTCTCTGGGGTGCCGCCATGATTGTGGTTTCCTCGGCAGCAGCCGGTTTCACCGCTGTTTTCATCAAGCGGCATCTCCCAGAAGTCGATGATGCTTTTGATGAACTTACCCTTGCGGAAGAAGCGTACTATTCTGTGGGAGGTTGCAGAATCGTATCTGACTTGTTGGAAGATAGAGGAGACGATCCGTTTCATCAAGCAGAGCTATGCGATTGAGGACATCCGCGTGTTGACTTACAGGCGCATGCAGAACATGATGGCGCTGGTGTTGGCTGTTTCGTATTTCACGATGGCGTATATTGGCCTGCGAGTGAAGTTGAAAGCTGTATCGAGTCTGCTTCTGAGAGTGTCGAGGCTGATATTCGGCATCCCGGAGTTCAGGTACTACGCTCTGGCCGATGGGATCAAGGAGTTGCTCCTACGCAGCAACAAAGGCCCGATGAGAGCCCATTACAACAGCAACCCTCAATATTAATTCCACCTCTTCAAGCCATGACATGCCACCAAACAAATGGGGAAACTCCAACCAGAAGAGTCCTTGACAGCACGCAGAAACACCATTATACTGGGGGAAATGGTCTGAGTGCTAATCATCAAACGACGTTGGTATCCTCATTTAATGATTTAGTCCAAACTACAAGTCCGTAGAGGAATTTCCTTATTCCAACAAGAGCGGGAGGAAAGGAAAAAGAAAATGAGTGATTCGGTTCCAGATAGCGAAACATCATCAAGACTGAGAATACATGAATTGCGCGGGTTTGAGGATTTTCCGTCATGGATAAGCCCTGAGCAATTGGCAGTTTTCCTTCATGGGAGCCTTAAACCTTATGAGGATACAATGCCAGATATCCGACAAGGAATTGCTGGCGCGCTCAAACCTCTACTTGGGAAAGCTGGCTTCATTCTAATCGCTGAGCTTGATAGAGAGCCGGTCGGGGCACTTGTTATGCTGCGGACGGGGATGAAGGGCTTTGTGCCGGAGAATCTCCTGCTATGGGTAGCAGTTGCTCCAAAGGTGCGGGGAAAAGGAGTCGGCAGCCGGGTCATCAGACGTTCGTTTGAACTGGCCGATGGCGATGTCAAACTTCACGTGGAATACGACAACCCAGCAAAGCAGCTTTACGAGCGTTTGGGTATGATTAACAAGTACGCTGAAATGAGGTACATCAAGTGAATCGCGTCACGATTGACCTTCACGGACTGAAGCATAATCTCAGAATCATCAAGGACTGGATGGAAGAGCATTCTGCGAGTTGGACCGTCGTAACGAAAGTGCTTTGTGGTCATGCGGATACTCTACGTGCCTTGCAGCTATTAGGAGTTCGGTCGATGGGAGACTCACGGCTGGTCAATCTGAAGGCTATTGACAAGATCGTTCCAGATTTTGAGTCATGGTATTTGCGGGTATCGGATATCTCATCGGTTAAAGAGGTCGCAAATTTGGCGGATGTCAGTTTGAACAGCGAAATAGAAGTCATCAAAATTCTCAATGAGGAAGCAGAACGATTGAACAAGATTCATCGAATCATCATCATGATCGAGCTTGGTGATTTGCGAGAGGGGATACTACCCGGATCACTGACAAGATTCTATGAACAAGTATTCGAGTTGCCCAATATAGAGGTCATCGGTATCGGGGCAAATCTTGGCTGCCTTGCTGGTGCGGTACCGAATGTTGACCAATTCACACAGCTTTCCCTATACCGGGAGCTTCTGGAGTTGAAATTCCGGCGCAAGTTGCCAATGATTTCCGGGGGTTCCTCATCCGTCTTGCCATTATTACTCGAGGGAACACTTCCGAAGGCAATAAACCATTTTCGTATTGGTGAGGCGATTTTCCTGGGGACAGATATTGTGAATGGTGGGACTCTGCCCGGGCTTCGTGACGACGTGGTATTGTTGGAGGCAGAGATAGCGGAAGTCAAGGAGAAGGGGCTTGTGCCATTATCGGAGACTACTTCCATGACACCCTTTGAGTTGACGGATACGGAAGAGGATCTGTTACCTGGTCAGAGAGGTTATCGGGCTTTGATAAGTGTCGGCCAATTGGACACAGATATAGCAGGGCTTACTCCGGTAAATCCTGAACACCGAATCGCGGGAGCGAGTAGCGACATCACCGTAGTCAATCTTGGCAGCGATGCTGGCGGGTTGAAGATCGGAGATTCCATTAAGTTTCGAGTGAACTACTCCGCCATGCTGCATCTGATGGTTGGGAAGTACGTAGCGAAGGAAGTAACTCCCCCCTTGGCTGAGTTTAGGGACATGCCCAAAACCGAGAGGCTAGAAGTCGAGCCAGCGGTCGAGACTATCGATGAGCATGAGTCGCGGTGACGGAGCTTATCAAGTTAAGACGGCTACTGCACAGCCAGCCCGAATTGGCTGGAAGAGAAGAAACCACATCTCAATCCATTCAGACTTGTCTTAAAGGGTATGAACCGGCCAAGGGATCTATCGTGCTGATGTTTCAGCCGCCTGGTTCGCTTCCGGGAACCGAAACCATCTATAGCCGATGCTGCTGCCCGAGAGCCTGTGACCGGAAAGTAGTCAGAATTCATAGCCGACATCAATGTAGGCACGATCGTATTTTCTCTCCGAACGTCCGTAACTGACCGACACCGGCCCTACGGGTGAGTCATAGGAGATTTCAAACCCGAAGGCATGCTTGAGATTATTGAACCTGATTTCCTCGAGCGTACCCCACACATTCCCGACATCGTAGCGCCCTGTCAGGTAGAATCTGTATGGAAGCTTGAAACGAGCCCCAAGATTCCCACGAAAAAGCTTGTCACCTTCGAGAGCATCGTTGTGATAGCCATACAGGTTGCGGTTTCCACCGAGGCGGAACTTCTCGAACGACGGCAACGAGGCGTCCGACACTCCGATCGCAAAACTCGGCTGAAGTCCGACCCTTTCAGACATAGGAATCTGTGCGCGCCAATCGAAGTAGGCCTTCTTGAACCTATTGTCACCACCCAGCACATCTGATGCGAAGTCGAAGTAGAAGTGTGCGACGACTCCCTTATCGGGAAAAGGGTAGAGATCAAGATTGTCAAACTTCGAGCGAAGTGTCAGCTTGCGAAGATTCTTGTGTGTGAGGCCAATGAACGCAGGGAGATCGATCCTGACATTCTCGGCGCAGGCTTCGACTGTCACCGTTCCCAGCTTCGAGAGTTGCTGTCCAAAAGCGAAGACTGCTCCAGAATATCGCTCTCTGTTGAAACCAACCGTCCTGTTGTCCTGGTAACGATCTCGCTTGAGACGGTTATGATACAATGTGAAATGATATGTCAGATAGGTCTCGAAAATCCTGTCGGCTTTCAGATGAAGGCTGAAGTATTTCCTGAACTCCCCATAGTGAATCCTGAAGAACAGTTCATGCGAGAAACCGAGCACGTTGGCATCGGCGAAATCAAGAAATGTTTCGGCGTGATAGTGCTCGTGATAATGTGCTCCGAGCTTAATCAATGCAAAACTCTTCTCCTTGACTTCGATCCTCACCAGGGCTTGCCCTTCATGGTGCTCGACATTGAAATTGACGCGTTCAAACAGTCCTGTCGAAAGAATGTTGGACATTCCTTTCTCTGCCTTTTCGAGGTTGAACGGATCGCCCGGCTTGAGAGAGAAGTTTCTCTTGATTACCCACCCCCTCGTGCGCTCATTGCCCAAAACCATAACTCGCGAGATCAAACCCTCCGAGAGATAGAAAACGGTCTTAAGCATCGAGTCGTCATACCTGATCGAGTCGATCTCCATCAGGTCGTATCCGCGGCTTCTATAGACATCTCTCATGCAGTGATACTTATCGCGAAGACTGCCTACACCTGAGTTGCTGCCCGCGTATTCGCAGAGCGCGTCATCTATCACCTCGTCTGACAAAGTCTCATTTCCAACCCAGGCAATACCGGCAGTAACTGAAAGCGGACGGGCTTCAACAGCAAGCACGTTAATATCGTTCGTTTCTACGAGTTTGACCACAAGATGACTGGTCCGGCCTTGATTCATGACTTCATGCGCAGTTTTCTCGATATCCGTCAGCAGGAGATACCGGTTCGATTTCCTCCGATCATCGAGCGCGATCAGGGCGCTGTCTGACCGAAGATAACCAGGTATCGCAATCGAATCGACGCATACCGAGTCCGTGACATGTTCTGCTGAAGCGAAGCTTTGGAGTTTCTCCCGTACATCCGGCAGCACGGCATCCATGGCCGCTTTTCCTGCGGTAATCAGCTTCCCGATGTCTTTGAAATCAGTAGCTGTGCGCCCTTGCAGGTCCGGTGTCACCACGATATCCGCCTGACTCAACTCTTCAAGCTTAACTGCGCGCTGCATAATCGTGGTCGTTTGATTCGCAATGTCGATTGGATCGGAAATCTGATCTCTGGGCAGAAGTTCGGAGGTTGTGTTGACAGCAATGACCAGGTCGGCACCCTCATTCTTTGCGACTTCGACCGGGATCGGATTCAGAAGCCCGCCATCCATCAGCATCATGGAGTCGATTTCGAGCGGAGTGAATGCGAGTGGGACGGCAATTGTTGCTCGCAGCGCATCCGCCAGATTCCCACTGTCCATCACAACGCTTTCGGATGTTAGTATGTCGACCGCACAGATTCTAAGCGGCACTTTGAGCCTGTCAAAATCGTGACGTGATCTGTAGTTAGCTTCGATAGACAACCTGTTAAGAAGCGAAGTGAGCTTCTGTCCGGCAGTCAGCGCGGTTGGGATAGTAGGTGTGAGACCGTCGAAACGTAAGGACAGTATATGCTTCTCCCCTTCCTCCCGCTGAGTCTGAAAAAGATGAGATCGCTTCGGTCTATCGGAAAAGAACGCGTTCCAGTCGACGGTCGTGGCAAGCTTCTCTATACTGTCCGCCGAGAAACCGGCAGCCCACAGCCCTCCGACGATCCCGCCCATGCTTGTTCCCGCGACCAGGTCGATCTCCAGGCCGCTTTTTTCGAGGGCTTTGAGTACACCTATCTGAGCCAGCCCACGTGCGCCACCTCCCGATAATACCAGCCCTATGCGAGGTCCCGTCAACTTCAGTTTGTGTTCCGGAAAACCTCGCGACAGCAGCTGATTAAGATCGAGACTGATTAGAGTCGTAGTCTCCGCTGCAGAAACTGATGAAAGGGCAAGAACAAGAACGAATGCCAGGGTGCATATGAATCGCCAGATAGACTTCATTTGAAAAAACTACATAAGGAAGTGTACTAACGCAACACAAATCAGACAACACTCTTTCGGTTGACATTGAACACAATATTCCCGTAAATTCCAGTCATGAAACTCAGCGAGAAGAAGCTGTCGGTGTTGAGAGCGCTGGCAACGAAGAAGGGCCGCAGGAAATACAATTCATTCCTCGCATCGGGTGTAAGAGTAATCGACGAGGTAATGAAGGCTGGTCTGCAGATTCAGTATCTTGCATCTGCCCGGTCTGAGTTGACCGTACCTGGCTGCGAGTTCCTTGAAACCCTTAAAGGGCAGGATATCTTTGAAATCTCTGCGAAGGATGTGGCACGAATCGATAAGGCGCAGTCGTCTCAGGGGATAATCGCCGTGATATTAACCCCTCAACCGAGGATAACGCCGGAGACGCTGAAATCGTCCGCGATCCTTGCGCTTGATAACGTATCTGATCCGTCGAATCTCGGCGCGATTTTCAGGTCGGCTCTCGCATTCGGATTCGGCGATATACTGCTGAGCGGGGATTGTGCAGAACTCTACTCTCCCAAAGTTATCAGGGCATCCGCGGGCGCGATCTTTCATCTTAATGCGCTGAGTGACATTAGCTTGGATGAGGAGCTGTCGAGGCTCAAGTCGCGGCATTACAGGATTTATGGCACCGACAAGGTGGGAACCGATATCGAGAAATTGCGAACCGGGAACAGCAAGCTGTGCCTTGTAATCGGAAATGAGGCTCGCGGGATCTCACCTGCAGTGACGGCATGGTGCGACAAGGTCATACGCATCCCGATGTCGGACCGGTGTGAGTCACTGAGCGCTCCTGTGGCAGCCGGTATAGTGATGTATGAGTTTTCAAAACGTGCCCCAATCGGGTCAAATGGGCGAAACATCGGACGACACAAATCGTAGTGATGAAATGAACGAAAGGAACGGTGTATCTATGACAATCAGGAACTATCCGCGGACTGCATTTCTGGTACTTATTATTCTTCTCCTCGTGTGTTCCAGCACGTTTGCGCAATCGGCCAAAATCATCAATATCAAAGGTGACAGCTATGAAACGGATGAGCTTACGCAGGAAATCGACGTCGCAGGCATTACGCGCCTTGTTCTGCGAACATCCGGAGACTTCTCAGGCTCAATTACTATCAAATCGGCCGATGAGGGGCACAAACTGACGTATTTCGAGCATTTCGTTGCGGGATCACTTGAGGAGGCTGAGAGGTTCTCGGAGTACATGTCGGTGGAAACCGCACAGTCAGGAGAGGAACTCTTTGTTGATGCGAACGCGATGTACGACGCCCCATGGAAGGGAACTGATCTATCCGCGCGACTCGAAGTTGAACTCGTCCTGCCGACATTGATCGGAGTCGAAATCCATGCCAAACGCTTCGACATAACAGTGGCAGGACCGTTTACGACCGTGGACATAAGCAACGAGTACGGCAGAATAAAGGTGTCCGATGTCACGGAGATGCTGAGACTGGATAGCGAGAACAGTCGGATCACACTCAGCAACCTGAAGGGCGACATAAACGTGTCGACCTCGAATAATCTTATCAGAGCGCGAGAAATCGATACGCAAGGCAGCATGGCAGTGTTCAGCAATGAATACGGTGTGATAGAGATATCCCGCTTCGCAGGTGCCCTCAAGTGTGTGACCTCGTATGCAGCGATCGATCTCCGAGGAATCAGACTGAAGGGCGGTGATTCCAGAATCTCCACCACTTATGGCTCAATCGACGCGGAGATAATGGAGATACAGGAGACTAACCTGTATCTCAGCGACGACCAATCGAACATAGAATTGACGTTGCCGGAAGATGTAAGTGCCGAATTCGATTTGAATGTTGATCGAGGCGGCAGGATTCATCTGAGCGGCATCCCCGTAATCCCTGTCGAAATGGAACGAGAACGCTTGCTTGCTCACACCGACGATCCGGACTCCAAAATCAAAGTCGAAATCAGCGGCATCGGCACAGTCAATATCAGCGGCAAGAGATTCTACGGCGGCCCATAGCGCAGTCCTCGCGATCCGGCATTGTGTGTACTCACACTATGCTGTGACGCTTTCCATCGAAAAGCGCGACATCGGTTCCCCAAAGAGTAGTTGCCATAGTCCGTTCAAACATTTATGATTGAGCAGTGGATTGCGCAGCAATCACCCATAACTGATGAGCATTTCTGCCAGGGAGAAGCCATGAAAACTAAACACGCAATAATCGGAATATTGACATTCATCGTGTTCTGTGGAAGCATCGCGGGCGCTGAGAGATATCCGTCACTGCAGTATCCCCACGCGAACAGATCCATCGCTTCCGTTTCTGGTGTCGAGGGTACGTTCTTCAATCCGGCAGTTCTTGGAGCCGGCCAACGGCTCGAACTCGGCTTCTATCATTCATTCAATGATTCCACATTCAACGGTGACAATGGAGTTGCCTTTACGAGGGGTGGCGCCGGTTTCAGCTATTATAGTCTTCGACTGGATGGACGTCCCGGTGTTAATTCGTGGACATTCGCATACGGAACGAGACATTCACCGAAATTCCTTTTCGGCGGCAGCTATACATTCTACAAGACGGATCGCGAAGGCTACAAGAACGATCATTTCTGGAAGGCAGGAGGCCTGTTCCGCCCCAACAGGCATATCTCAGTCGGAGCCGTAGTGAATAACATCAACCGAATGGAATTCGCATCGAGCAAGACCCGGCGTGAGTACACCATCGGTGCCGGGATTCGCCCACTCGGAGGGAAGGTCACGATATCCGGAGACTATTTGTTTTTCGGAGGTGAACAGCTTAGGGATGGCTTTTTCACGGGATTCACAGAAATCGAGCTTAAAGAAGGGCTCTGGTTGAGAGGACATGTAAATGAGAACAGAGAATTCGGTTTTGGGCTTTCATTCGCCTTCGGTGAAGCTCTAACCGGTTCCTACGCCAACTTCGACGACAAGGCAGGTTTTTCGAGGGGCGTCCTCTCTCAGAAATACAGCTACAATCGATCGGGGTACGCTTTCTTCGAACCGAACCGATACATCGTCCTGAAACTCTCCGGTTCCTACCCGGAAGAGCGCGAGGAGGGCTTCCTTTGGCGCAAGAGTAATCGTACGTTCGCCGATCTTGTTCTCGGTCTGGATCGCATTTCGGATGATGAGCATATTACCGGTGTTGCACTCAAAATCGGCCGCACCGGACTCGGATGGGCTCAGTTCGAAGAGCTGCGGGACAAGCTGTCCGAACTCAGGCGAAAAGGCAAGACTGTAGTCGCGTTTCTGGAGCCGTTTTCCGGCATCGGTTCGTACTATCTCGCGTCGGTTGCTAATAAGATCGCTATGCAGAGAGTTGATGTTCTGTCAATTACAGGACTTCTCGCAGAAGTGACATTCTACAAGGGTATGCTCGACAAGCTTGGAATAGATGCCGAACTCGAACACTCCGGCGATTACAAGACCGCATCTGACCTAATCACCAGAGAAGACATTTCGACACATCATAGAGAAGCAATTGACGCTATCCTGGATGATCTCTGGGCTGAAATTACAGCGAGAATCGGCGGCTCGCGCGGAATCTCCATGGACAATCTTCAAAGCTCAGTAGATGCAGCCCCGCTCACGTCGCTCGAAGCGGTGGAGCTTGGCTTGATCGACACTTTGATCTATCCGGACCTCTTCGATGAGTGGGCTAAGTCTCAGATCGAAGAAAGTTCCGGCATATCCTTCGAGAAGTATGTTGATGCTGAAGATTATGGCACACGATGGGGAGAGTTCCCAAGAGTGGCTGTCATACCTGCCGAAGGCAGTATTGTACGTGGCAGGAGTTCACGCAGCTTCCTGACCGGGAAGATGCTCGGTTCATCCACACTGAATCGCTCGATCAAGTCGGCCCGGGAAGACGGATCGGTGAAGGCTGTCGTTCTTCGGGTAAACAGTCCCGGTGGTGAAACCCTCGGATCTGAATCGATGTGGCGAGAACTCAAGCTAACGCAGGAGAAGAAACCGGTGATCGTGTCGATGGGCAACGTTGCCGCCTCCGGCGGCTATCATATCTCCTCGGCATCCGATTGGATACTCGCACGGAACATGACCATAACCGGTTCAATTGGAGTGATTTACGGTAAGCTCGACCTATCAGACCTGCGGAGCAAGATCGGGCTATCGACGTTCCATCTGAAGAGAGGAGAGAACGCCGATTTCTACACGATGACCCGTGGATACACAGATCAACAGCGTGAGAAGGTCAGGTCTGAGATAAAGCTTGTTTACGAGGATTTCGTCGGCAAAGTAGCAGAGAATCGGAACACGACTCCTGAGGAAATCGACAAAGTTGCGCAGGGGCGAGCATGGAGCGGCAGCCGGGCTTTGCAGCATAATCTGATTGACCAAATTGGAGGCCTTTCCGAGGCGATTGATGTTGCCTGCGAGAAAGCGAATCTTGACCGCGAGGAGGTCGTCGTAGACGTCATGCCGACGCGAAAGCCTTCTCTCTTACCATCGATGTATCCGGTCGATTTCGCCGCCAGGGTTGTCCAATTCGTATTCGATCCGGACATGTCTGATGTTTCGAGCGAACTGTCCGCAGAATTCGGAGAGGGATGGCTGTACAGGAGTCCCTACGAGCTGCGCATCCGGTAAGTAAAAGCACGTGAACAAATCGGTTGTTTTTCCGTATGGCTATTTAGTATATTTGCGCTCTGTTAGAGTGAGATTAACATGCTGAATGGAGGAACTAAGTGAAACGAGCAGCAATCTTTCTGGCAATCGCAGTCGCTCTGATGATAAGTCCGGCGTTTGCGTCCAACCCGGCCGACTGGCCGATCACAAAGACCGAGCTCGATAATGGTCTCAAGATCATCGTACTCGAAGACCATTCTACTCCGGCAGTCGCTGTACACATCTGGTATCATGTCGGATCGAAGAACGAGCGTCCTGGCATCACAGGTATCTCGCATCTGTTTGAGCACATGATGTTCAAAGGTTCTGAGAACGTCGAGCCGGAAGAGCATGCGAGAATCATTCAGGCGAATGGCGGCACATCGAACGCGTTTACCTACTTTGACATGACTGTTTTCCACGAAACGCTCGGCAGCGAGAAGCTCGATCTGGCGCTGAGTCTCGAGGCTGAGAGATTGCAGAACCTCACGATTGATTCTACGAATCTCAAGTCGGAACGGCAGGTTGTAATGGAAGAGCGTGGCTGGCGCGTGGACAATCATCCTTTCATGCCCATTGTTGAACAGCTATTCGCCACCAGTTATAATGCTCATCCGTACGGATGGCACGTTGTCGGCTGGATGAGCGATATTGCATCGATAACACTGGAGGATTGTCAGAACTACTTCGACACGTACTATGTACCGAATAACGCCACAGTCGTGATAGCTGGTGATGTCAAGACAGATGATGCGGTGGATCTGGTTAAGAAGCACTTCGGCAGCATCCCGCGGGGTGAGGATCCGCCTCGGCCTCACACGATTGAGCCGGAGCAGAAAGGCGAGCGACGAGTCGATCACCACAAACAGGCACAGTTGCCGGTTTTTATCGCGGGCTATCACACGCCAGAGCTTTTGCATGAAGACACTTACGCACTCGATGTCCTGGCGAGGATATTCTCCGGAGGCCAGAGTTCTCGCGCATACAAGCGCCTGGTCTATGATGAACAGCTTTGTCTCTATGCGGGAGGCCAGTTCGAGACGCGTGAAGATCCCGCTCTTTTCTATGTTTTCGCATTCATGAACCCCGGACACACGACGGACGAGGCCGAGACGGCTCTTTATGAAGAACTCGACAAGCTCAAGAATGAGCCGTTGACCGAGCGGGAACTCCAGAAAGCGAAAAATCAGATCGAAGCTGAGCTGATCGGGCAGATGGAGTCAATCGATCAGAAGGCGCAGGCGTTAGGCAATTACGAGACCCTGACCGGCGATTACACGAATATGTTCGGCGAAATGGATAAGTACATGGCTGTCACGGCTGATGATGTGATGCGTGTCGCCGAGAAGTACTTCGATTCAAGGAATCGAACCGTTGTCACACTGATTCCCGAGCTTGCCTCCGCCGGCATGGGCTTTGGGATGTAATGAAGGAGCTGAGTACAATGAAAAGCAGGATAATTGCATTATCAGTGGCGTGTCTCATCCTGGCTTCCGCGTTCGCGGCAACGGCGCTTGCCGGCGATGTAGATCTGCCGAAGATAAATCGGATGACTCTCGACAATGGTCTTGAGGTGCTCGCTCTGGAGCATCACGAGCAGCCTGTTGTCGCCATACGACTCGTTTTGCGAGGGGGAATGAGTTACGACACCCCGGATAAGGCCGGTCTTGCGAATTTCACCGCAGGTTTGCTGCGTAAGGGTACGACTACCCGCGACGCAAGCCAGATATCGGAGGAAATCGACTTTGTCGGCGGTTCGCTCGCAGCAGGAGCAGACCTTGATGCTACGTTCGCAACTTGTGGGGTATTGACGAAACACACCGCTGTCGGAATCGATCTTCTGGCGGATGTCGTGATCAACCCGACCTTTGCCGAGGACGAAGTCGAGAGACTGCGCAAACAGATCATATCGGCGATCATGCAGTCGAGGGATGATCCGAACAGCGTTGTGTCGGAAATGTACGGCAGGAAGCTCTTCGGCGATCATCCGTACGGCCTCCCGTCTGTCGGGGACCTGGAGACTGCAACCGAAATAACTCGCGATGATATTGTGGCATTCCACGACAAGTACTACATGCCGAACAACTCTTTTCTGATTATTATCGGTGATATCAAGCCGAAAGAGATTTTCGCAATGGTGGAAGAGAAGTTCTCGGCGTGGGAGAAAGGCACAATACCGGAGTTGAATCTGCCGGAGCCACCGGCAGTGAACGGCTACAGCATCATCCTGATCAACAAGCCTGATGCTACACAATCGAATATCAAGTTCGGACATCTCGGAGTCAATCGCTCCAATCCGGATGTCTTTGCTGTCAGAGTGATGAACTACATAGTTGGCGGAGGCGGGTTCGTCTCTCGTCTGATGAAGGACATTCGCTCCGAACAGGGGTTGACTTACGATATCAACTCCAGATTCGCCTATAGACGCGATACCGGTGACTTCACGGTGACAACCTACACGAAGAACGAAAGCACGACCGACGCCATCAAATCGACAATCGGTCTCCTGAAAGATATCTGCTCAAATGGACTCACTGAGCAAGAGGTGGACGAGTGCCATTCGTTTTACTCCGGTTATTTCCCTCTGGTATTT
Organism: Candidatus Zixiibacteriota bacterium; assembly: GCA_030631455.1. Lineage (GTDB taxonomy): Bacteria > Zixibacteria > MSB-5A5 > JAABVY01 > JAHJOQ01 > DAOVLC01. Next base: position 223 of record DAOVLC010000003.1, on the reverse strand, counting down.
GAGACACCATCTCAGATAGCGCGTCAGCTTCAGACCGCCGAGCTGTACAATCTTGGAGAGAAGTACCTTACCACCTACATCTCGAACATAAACGGAGTCGATGTCAAGAAAGCTAACGAAGCGGCGAAGAAATATATCGATCCCGATAATATTCTCTTTGTCGTTGTCGGCAAAGCGGAAGAGATACAAGCCGGTCTTGAAGAGATCGGACCGGTGACGGTCT
>DAOVLC010000127.1 GCA_030631455.1 Candidatus Zixiibacteriota bacterium | reverse complement strand
GATGTTTCAGGCCGCATTATGGACACAAATGGAATACTCTGGAATAACGACAGTCCCGATCCGAGTACAATCAGAGCCAGAAGCAGGAGCAGAGGTATGCCGGGCTTCTCATTTGCGAGAAATGACCCGGACAGCCTGACGAATAGGATCGCAAGGGCGAAAAGCACGAACACCGGGTGGAACACGACTGAAATAAGAATCACTATTCCCGGTATATATATCGATAGCTTGCCGCTGAAGAATCTCAATGTGAGGAGCACATTGAGCGCCGACAGCACGAGCAAAACCGCAAAGTCACCGGGTGAGGCAAACACTGCCAGCAATCCCGAGGTTGCCATGAAGAGAAAGGCGGCAATCCTCGTTCTTGCGTTAGTACTGATCTCGGCAGCAATCAGCGAGAGCAGAAAGAGGTAGACACCTCCTAACACCACCGTGATTATTCTTGCCAACCCGTCCTGATCCCACAGCTGAACCAAATCGGGATCTGGAGGCAGTTCCGAATAGGCGCCCAGGATATCCGAGTAGTTGCCGAAGATAGAAATCGGCCCGGAGAATATGTTCCGCCAGAAATATCCGCCATTACCGACTATCCAGAGCACGATCATACCTGCGACCGCTCCTATAATGCCGATCAAAAGTGGGCAAATTGTCTTGGCCTGATCCGGTGTGTCCTCGCTCTCCCGTTTTAGCATGACAACTGCGATCAGAATGATCCCGATGGCCATAATGGGGAAGAATAGAGGTGCGCTTACACACTTCGCTGTCAGGGCACCCCAGAACGGCGTATCGAAGAAATAGCCATGAAGTAAAAGGAAAACAGAGAGACAACACAGTGCAATTGTAATCCACAAAAATCGTTTTGATATTTCCATTAGTATGCCTCTTTCATCACTTGTTATCGAAGCAAATCGAAGCAATCATAACCAATGTAATACGTCTTCGCAAGCAATAATTGAGTGGATATCCCTCTGGCGCCCAAGCAACTGTTAGATTGACTCAGGGATAGCGGCTGGACCGCGACTGTTCAGAACTTGAACAGCTACAGGACGGTTGCCGCTTCATTTCAGCTTGATATCCGCTGGCGACATCAGCTTGCCAACCGGATACACTCCGACAGTGGAGTCCGCGTATTGCGTTCTCTCGTAGAAGAATTCGAGTCGTTGCTGGGGGCTTGCCGCGAACGCGGAATCGGCCTGTAGTAAAGAGTCGAATTCGATCCTCAGATCAGGTGTTTCCTCGATCATTTGCCTTGCCATTTTCTCCATGACATAATCCTCGAAGTACTCCTTGCGGCTGTATATTCTGTTGAAGAAGCCCCATCTGATGAATGAGTCGGGCGCTTTCGGTTCGAGCAGGTGCACGATGACCTGATTGGATCTCTGATTCATAAGAACGACGGCGGAATTGTCAGGTAACTCTCTCATTGTGGAGACATCGGTCATCGAGAATTCGAGGCGATGTCTGCTCTCCCATGGCTTATCAGCCCACTCGATATCGTCGAACCTGTAACTGTCGACAGGGAGTGTCTGTGCACAATCCAGATACTCGATGTCTACGCCGTGTGCCTTGAGTAAGTCTGTCTCTTCGGTCCATTCGACCGGGATAATGTAGGCGTAGGGAATCAGCGCAGAGTCGACCGGAGCGTAGGTGTCAAGATAGGGGACACGATAAGTCACCGGCGTATCTCCCCATATCACCCATTCGTCTCCCGATATGTCACTCGGTTCAGTTGTGACATCGACTCCCAGGAAGTCGATGAAGCTGGTGGTATCTTTTGCTCGTTTATAGTTGGTGTAATAGTAGCTACCCGGTATCATCTCGCTGACTCTCGCGTCTGCAACCATTGCGGCATCTTTCAATTCTGCGCGCTGATCCGACAGAATCGTGATAATCTCATGCAGAAGAATGCGCGTCCCTTCAACGCGTGTCCTGAAATCCTTCAGCATGTGGGTTTCGACCAAGAGGGCAGGGCGGTTCTGCACGGCCCCGTAACCGGTCGAGTAACGAGGGGCCCAGAGCAGGCCGATTATCCCGTTGCTGATATGCAGATAGTCTCTTGTGACAACATACGGCACTATCGGGAAGCCGCTCTGCTCCATAGTCGAGTTCAACTTCGGAAGGAATCTGTCGTTCGTCCATGAGCGTATCGGCTCCGGCATGTTCTCATGTGTCTCAAGTCCGTATGTAATAGTGTACTGATAATCAGCGCCGTCGGTGACGTGACAGTCGATGAAGAAATCTGGAAGCCATTCCCTGAACAGCTTCAGCCATGCACGCATCTCCGGTGAATCCGCCTTCAGGAAATCGCGATTCAGGTTGTAGCCCTGGGCAGTCACTCTGAATCCCATTTCGAGCGGGCCGTTCTGATTGATTCTATTGTATGGTCCGAAACGCTCATGGCCGTCGACGTTGAAAATCGGGATGAAGAGCAAAACGACATCATCGAACTGCTTCGTCAGGCTATCGTCTCTGATTAAATCCCGTATCAGCACCAGACCGGCATCCTTGCCGTCCGATTCACCCGGGTGGATGCATGCGATCACGAGCAGGACGATTCGGTCGTCTGTCGGTGGCGCGAACGATTCGCTCTTGTCGACAATAAGCAATGGCAACTCACGCCCCTGAGGCGTGATTCCGAAGCTGGTGTACTTGACGAATGGAGACTCAGCTTCGAGGAGTTTGCAGAAAGCGACCGTTTCGTCATATCTTGGTGTTTCGAGAAAATTCGATTTCTCGTAATATGTTGTCAAATCATTATCAAAATCCGCGGCCTGTGCAACGGGCGCAAATACGATCAGCATAAGCATAAGAAATGTCAGTGTTTTCAGCATCTATATCTCCTTAGTCGCAATCCTGTTCAGGACAATCATATCGTGCAATGTCCAGTCTGTCAACTTTTAAACCGGACAGAACACCCTATGAAGATACCACGGAAACAGGCACTTGCGGCGCTGTCTATTGTTGACAGCACAGTTGGAGTGAGCTATATTTACGCTCGTATGGAAATTCCAACCTTCAGCATACTTGAGGAGACACGATGAAGCACGCACCAATCAAAGGCACGATTGTAATCGCGGCATTCGCTCTGCTTCTCTTCGCGCCCCTGCTTATCGCGGGCGACGGAGCGTTGACTACAGGACTTATCGAGCAGGTTCGCACATCGTTTCAAATGGATATTCATACGAAGGCGATGTACAACGCGATCACAAACAACGACATCAAGAGCCTGGCCCTGAACCGCGACATTCTACACAGTCACAATGGGGTCTTCAGCCACAAGATTAAGGCAAAAGGCATCACAAATCAGAAATCGACCGGCAGATGCTGGCTATTTGCCGGGTTGAACATCATGCGGCCCGCGGTTATCGAGAAGTACAAGCTGAGCAAGTTCGAGTTCTCTCAGAACTATCTCGCGTTCTGGGACAAGATGGAGAAAGCCAACTGCTTCCTCGAACAAGTTATCGAGTTTCGCGACCGCGATCCGCTCGACCGCGAGATGGAGATACTGCTTCGCAGTCCGTTCCCTGATGGTGGCTGGTGGCACTATGTCGTCGATCTGATCGAGAAGTATGGAGTGGTTCCGAAAGAATCGATGCCGGAAACACGCAGCTCCGAAAACACGGGGATGATGAACAGGCTTATCGGCAAAAAGCTCCGTGCAGACGCGATCGAGCTTCGCGATATGAATGAGCAGGGCAAGTCAGTCGATGAGCTTCGAGCTGAGAAGGAAAACATGCTCGCCGAGGTTTACAGAATGCTTGCGATGAATCTCGGTGAACCGCCGACCGAATTTCCCTGGCGATTCGAGGATCGCGACTCCGTTGTTAGTGAAATGAAGATGTTCACTCCCGGGGAATTCTATGAAGAGTTTGTCGGCGTCGATCTGAATGAGTATGTCAATGTCTTCAACGATCCTACCAAGGAATTCGGCAAGTTCTACCAAATCAGGATGTCGAGGAACATGTATGACCGCGAGGACGTCTCGTATGCCAATGTCGAAATCGGCGTCCTCAGCAATGCGGCCATGAAATCAGTTCTCGACGATGAACCGGTCTGGTTTGCGTGTGATGTCGGCAAGGATCAGAACGGGGAGCATGGCATCATGGCGATGGATATTTACGACTACCAGTCGATTTACAACACCGACATGAGCATGACCAAAGCAGAGAGAGCGTTATACCGACAGAGCGCGCCGAATCATGCGATGGTGTTTGTGGGAGTCGATGTCAAGGACGACAAGCCGGTCAAATGGCTGGTGGAGAATAGCTGGGGGAAGAGCAAAGGCAGCGATGGCTACTGGACATTGTACGACACCTGGTTTGACAGCCACGTCTACAATGTCATCGTGAAGAGAGAATTTGTCTCACAGGAAGTGCTCGATATCTACAAGCAGGACCCGATAATCCTGCCGCCGTGGGACCCGATGTATTCGCTGTTCAGGTAATAAGCGTTCCACCGGTAGTCCAACCTGCCGGTCTCTACATAAACTATACCTTTAACCAATGCCTGTATATATATGCGGTGCAGGCTGATACGGATTGTGCACTCACTCATGGAATATCGCTCAAATGTGGTCTGCAACTACGATGTTTGGAAAGAGGTGCAATGTTCTCTTGCTTCGGGAACAAGACGAGACATAATTGCGCTTAAGAGTTCACAAACTACTGCTGGTGGGATGTTGCCCTGACGACGTGATGTCGGTCTGACCGCCATCGGCAAGTAGTAGATGAAAGACTGTAACTTTAGGAGGAATGGGATGCGGAATTTTGGGAAAGTGACTTCAGTGCTAATGGCAATGATCTTCATTCTTGCCGGTGGAGCGATCGGCGGCGACAAGCCGTGGTTTGACATGGGGTGCGATTTGTGCAAGGTGTTCTTGGAAGAGTCTAAGCTGATGGAGACCATGGGATGGGAGCAGTACGAAATCTCTAACGGCATCGTCCAGATAAGCACCGTGGAAGCGTCATTATTGCCTGCGTACAGGACGGCCCACGGGAAGATGATGGCGGGACTTGACCGTTTGGAGAAGGGTGACAGCCTGTACCTGTGCGGCTACTGCACGACTTTCGGCAAGCTGACCGAGGCCGGTGCGAAGATAGAGTACATCGAGACCAAGACAGGTGATGTGTTGATCCTGACCGGCGATAAGCCAGAACTGATCGCAGATATCAAGGCTATGGCCCAGAGGACCGAAGAAGAGATGAAGAAGATGGAAGCCATGGAGAAGAAAGAGCATAAGCACGAGTAACTCCCGAGCATTCATCTGCACGAACATTAACCCTCGCTTACATCAAGCGAGGGTTTATTGTATCCGTATGGGTCGGGAGCTAATCGCGTCCTGCGGTATACTCGCATGGTGTGAGATCGGGGAAGGATGGCGCCTCGCCGGTAACCGGGATC
>DAOVLC010000319.1 GCA_030631455.1 Candidatus Zixiibacteriota bacterium | reverse complement strand
CATGCCTGTGACAGAAAATGTTTACCGTATCACCGACATTTCGGAACTTGCCCCACCACCGTCGCTCGTTCGCAAGCCACCGGCGGTGAAGATCGAGGCGCCGAAAATCGCGGCTCCGAAGATCGGTATCCCTGAACCGGTTCCGGACGAGGAAGCGACGGAAGATATCGTTCTGGCAACGCAGGATCAGCTTGCCGAGATTACGCAGCCGGTTGTCGGCTCAGGGGACGGCAGCGGGGATGCGATCGTGATCGAAATCGATGACTCCGAGTTCCTCCCGTCGGCAGGTGAGTTCGTACCCTACGAAGAAGCGCCGGAAGCGATCTTCCTTGCGGAACCGGACTATCCTGAGATGGCACGTCAGGCCGGTCTTACGGCGGATGTTTGGGTTAACGTGCTTGTAGATAAAGAAGGCAATGTCCGAGATGCAATAGTCGAGAAGTCCTCTGTCGAGGGTATCGGGTTTGGGGAGAAGGCGCTTGAAGCCGCCTTGCAAGGCAAGTGGACTCCTGCCCTTCAGAACAACCAGCCCGTGGCGTGCTGGGTCGCATACAAGATTGAGTTCGGATTTAGAGATTGACCCAGGATAGAATTCGGTCATAGTTTTCGATACGCCGGGGCTACCGCCCCGGCGTTTTCCTTATGGACGGAGACCTTGGCACTCTCACGACGTGTGTTCTGATGTTGTCGCGGGCGCAAAATGAAAAGAAAATACTTCGCACTCATACCTGGCCTGATCGCGCTAGTGGTGTACTACCTCACTACCTGCCGGTCGGTGTGGATTGGTGACAGCGGCGAGTTCGCCCTTGCGCTTGACTCGTTTGGGATATGTCACCCACCTGGTTACCCGCTCTTCACGCTTCTTGGGAGAGTATTCGTACTGGCAATGCCGTTCCTCCGACCGATTTTCGCCGGTGGGATATTCAATATCCTTGTCGCGGCGGCGGCGGTGGCGGTTCTCTATCTCATTTTCAACCGCAGACTCGGCAGTTGGCCGGCATTAATACTGAGCCTGCTTTTCGCATTCTCGCCGGTTTTCTGGGCTGAGACATCCGGCGTCGAAATCTACACACTCAACGCGCTACTGATCGGCCTGACATTTCTGGTACTGGTAGGCAAACAGACATGGAAGTGGCCTATGGCTGCATATCTCTTCGGATTATCGCTCACAAACCACCCGTCGGCTCTTTCACTGGCGCCGGCTCTCGTATACATGTTCATTCGCGAGAAGCAATACCGTCGCCTCAAGATTCTGCCTGTCCTCGCAATGCTCATTGGCGTTGCGGGCACCGTCTACTTTTATATGCTGGTCAGATCGCACTCAGACCCAATCTCGGACTGGGGGAATCCTGAGACCCTCGCCGGGCTGATCGACCACATGACTCTGAAACAGTACAGCGGCTGGGTTCACAGTTCGTTTGAAGGCTTCTACGTTAGCGTGCGGCTTTTTATTATGACACTGTTCAAATCATGGTGGTGGATCGGTGCCATCGCCACGATCTCGGGAGCAATTGCGGGCTGGAAGGTCGCCAGATCCGAAACGATCACGGCGCTCCTGATTTTGGTTTCGTCGCTGCTATTGGCATCGTCACACCAGGCCGTGAACTACGAGCCGTTCTACCTGGCGCCGATGTTCGCATCGCTAGTTTTGATAGGCAACAACTTTATCTGGCTTCAGAGGAGGAACACCCACAGTTCTGTAACTGCCGGTGTCATCGTCGCGGGTTTCGCCTGCGTGCTGTGGCTGGCGGTATGCAACTACAGGGAAATGGACAAGTCTGGTTTCACTCTCGCCGAAGACTACGGCAAGCTGATCCTCGACACAGCCGACCGCGGGACTCTGTTCACGGCGGGGGACATCAACTCGTTTCCAGCGCTCTATCTGCGCTATGCCGAAGGCTATAAGCAGGATGTGGAAGTCTATGACCGATCTATCAGACGGCGAGCTTTACTCGACAGGGCTTCCGAGACCACCGGACGAACATTCGATGACTACTATCTTGCGAGAGAGGCGATCCTCAATTCTGGAGAGGGTCGCATGTTCCTCGCGAAGAATCACTATGTGTCCGAACCTGCGTGGCTCGGTACGCGGGTGAAACTCTTCTCGTGTGGCATCCTGTACGTCGCAGGTGAAGAGCCTTCGACTAGTCTACCCGTCCCGGAATATCCGCCGGATTACGATCCGGGAGATCCTCATGCCAGAAGCCTGTTAGTAAATCTCGATCTTGCGAGAGGTGAGGAGGCGCTGGAGTCGGTGCCGCCTGACTCAGCGGCAATGCTGGAGGCATACAGGATGGCGATTCGTCGAATGGAGTACGAGCCAAGGGCGCTGCTGCCTAACCAGATCGGCATCTACTTCCGTCAGGCCGGCCTGCCGGAGATGGCTCTGGAAGCATACGGGTTTTCGTTGGCCAGGCCGCTGATTACGCCGCAACAGCGCCGAGACATCAGATACAACATTTCGAACATCTACAAAGACAAGGGCAACACTTACTACAAGGCTGGTGATCCCAAGAGTGCAGTGGCCGCATATATCGAGGCATCAGAGTATGATCCGGACAATCCGACACTGCTTCGCAATATCGGCCTGATTTACCTGAGGGATCTGAGCAAACCCAAAGATGCCCTCCGGTACCTGGAGAACTATCTTGAGCTTAGCCCCTCAGATACTGAGATTGGTACTCTGGTCAGATATTTGAACCCGTAAAGAGTTCCGCGTAGTGTTCACAGTTCTTGACAGAACAGATTGAATCCTTATTTTGGCACCTATGAACTTAGAGCAAATGACACAGGAACAGATGCAGTTGCAGATTGCGGAGTTGGCCAAACGATGGCTCGCCATGGACGGTCTCTGGTTTCAGGCCGCCGAACAGAAGTTCGGGATCGACACCGCAATCGAACTCGACACAGAGGTCTGGAGACTGTTCTCCCCACTGGAGGCTAAGCGGATCATGAAACTCCTCGGCCTTGAGCCCGGAGGAGGTCTCGATGCTCTCGCAAAGTGTCTCAATTACAGATGCTACAGTTACATAAACGTGCAGGAAATTAAGCGGCCGTCGCCGGACAAGCTAATCCTGAAGATGATCAAATGCCGCGTACAGGATGCGAGGCATCGGAAGAATATGACTCCGTTTCCGTGCAAGCAGGTCGGTATTGTCGAGTACGAGGAATTTGCTAAGACAGTCGACCCGAGGATTACCTTGAAATGCATAGTCTGCCCGCCGGATGAAGAAGAACGGAGTTTCTGGTGCGGGTGGGAGTTTTCTCTGCTAGCTTGAATCAGGTTAGATGAGACGCCGGAACATTCCCGAAACCGAGTGTATTATATATG
>DAOVLC010000282.1 GCA_030631455.1 Candidatus Zixiibacteriota bacterium | reverse complement strand
GCTTTCGAAGGGCGGGTTCAGCCCTACGGCCAACTGTTCACGCATAATATTATGCAATATACTGCCTCACGGCCTGTACCGCCTGGAGAAAGCAGGCAAGTCACTCTATCGTCATTTTGCCATAGGTGCTTGGGTCGTAATCTATCGGAGTCTGCCAGTCAGCTGCGCTGTTCAGTCTTCTCTGTTTGCGGCGGAAATTGAGACGCCAGTCCTTCCCTTTTTCGATCTTAGCTCCCAGTTGATCCAAGGGAATCCGCGCTTCCATCGACCAGAAATCATCGCCGACCACAGCTTTCACTTCGTAGTCGCCGTCCCAGCTTCTATCAGCGCCCATCCAACCGTCGTCTCCCATAGTCAGTTTCTGATCGAACACAGTGCCGAGCGGATTGATGTAGATCTGATGCACGGTTTCGCTCCCGAACTCCGGCTCCAGGAAATATCCGACGCAATCCTCACCATAGATTGCGCCGTCATGCTCGGTGACATTCGCGAACAATGAGTCAATCATCGCGTCCTCGCAGTAAGCGGCTATGTACAGATTATCAGTGTCGTGTGCGAAATAGAACCTCACCGGATCAGTCTTCATCTCGGTTCCATCCACATCGAATAGCTGTGTGACGGGATCACGCCAGAAGTCCTCGGAAATCTCCCCGTCGATATTCGGTTTTGAGGTCGTTTGAGAGCAATTGACACTGCGAGCAACTCTCAGATAGCTGTCAGACGTGACTTGTCTGTCTTCGGCGTAAACGAAGTTTACCGATGCGGAAGGCACCGGATAAAGATTCCTTGTACACTGTACATTGAAGCTAAGCGTCGCCTCTCCGCGAGGGGCGATCTTGACCGGCATGCTTTCAGGTTCCACGGACCAGCCTTCAGGGATCTGCCAGTACAAGGTATCGTTCAGTTCGAAATCGGAGTAGGCATTGCTCACAACCACCGCGACTTCTTCGCCTGCGACACTCAGGTCATCGGCAACCGGTACCGGTTCCTCGAATCTCAGCCCGGTGCGCCTGATACTCTGATATACTTCCCGTTCATCCACAGTGATCTCATCCCACGGCAGAATGCTGCCAATCTTGACAGGGGCGACATGAATGCCTTGATCGTCGACCGTTACCCACACAAAATGATACCCCAGGCCGGTTGGAGCTGGAGTCATTCCACCTCCCGAGCTTCCGAGATTCGTGTACATGATCCCATCGTACTCACCGCTGAAGTAATCGTGATAATGCCCGGTAAAGACGGCGTCGACGCCGAATTTCACGAATAGGCTGTGAAGGGTATCCGGCTTGCCCTCTGCTGTCGTCTGTTCCCAGAACGGCTTGTGATAGAGGACGAAAGTCTGTGGGGCATTCGCATTCATCTTCAGGTCATCGATAAGCCAGTTGATCTGCTCTCCCGGTATCTCCTCGCTCGATTCCCACCGGCTCACGTCGAGTATCACGAAATGAATGCCGCTGTGATCGAACGAACAGTACGGAGCACCGACATAGCGACGATACATCTTCTCCGAAAGCTCGCTCCAGATATCATGATTCCCCGGAATGCAGTAGATCGTCGACGAAAACGGAGCAATGATAGAGTCGTACTCCTCCCATTCCGCGATGATTCGAGCGGTGTCATCGACATAGCCCTCGATCATGTCACCGACCGTCAGAATGAAGTCCGGCCTCAATCTCTCTATCTCTCTGACAATCTGGCCATAAATGCCTGGCTCGTGCTCGCCGGTGCGGTCACCGAGAATCGCGAATCTGACAGGATAACCTGACCCTTGATCGGCCAATGCGACATGAGAAATAGATCCGAGTGCCACACATATGAAAAGTATGACAAGTAAACTGCTACTGAAAAGTATTCTATGCACTACGGTTCCTCCACCTGATAAGTCACTCTTGTATATAACCTTAGGATTTTCACTGCGTCGATCTCTTTTTTCCAAGGCTGTCTTCGAATATCGAATAGAAGAAACTACTGGACAATCGGATTCATGGCAAGTACTTTCTTGAGAGAAATCGCCAGTGCGAATTCCTGAGTATCTCAGTCATCACTGTTCACTCGCACTGCGTTCCGACATGAAGGATGGGTCAATCTTCCTTTGAATATATTGCAACATAGTGTGTATTCTTCATGTAGATATAAATATGCTCTTACGGAAGAGCTACGTCATGGATGTTACGAAGGATCTTGATGGATACGGCAATTCTCCAGAATCGAACAAAGTCAATTCGGATTTGAAGATAATATCAATCAATAACTAGGAGAGGAGCAACCGATGCTGTTACGAGGAATCACGAATCGACTACTGCCACTTGCGGTAGTGGTGTCATTTGTGGCGATGCTGCTATTGCCGCACGCTGCATTCGGCTCCGAAGTCAGCAAGGAGACTATGGAGTTGATCGAGAATGCCGGGGGCAAGGAGGATTATCCTGACGCCGACGCGCTGATTATTCTGTCTAAGACGGACACAGACTTCAACGAAGACGGAACAGCTTGTAGCTACGACTACGGGTTGACGAAGGTCCTGACCGAAGCTGGAATCGAGAAGTACGCCGAGAAGCACTTGCAGTACTACACGGTCTATGATACCGTGCTGATCAAAATAGCGCGAGTAATCAAGCAGGACGGAAGCGTGGTAGATGTCCCCGAGGACGACATAAACGATATATCGTCGGCTGGCGCCCAGTATATGAATATATACGAGCCGGAAGCCCGGGATAAGGTGATAATGTTCAAGAATCTCGAAGTGGGTGACTGCATCGAGTACCACTACCTCGATAGCCTGTTCAATCCTCCAATGGACGGTCAGTTCGATGGTGGCGATATCTTTCAAACCACCGAACCGATTCTGAGGAAGGAGATGACGGTTACCGGGCCAAAAAGCAGGCCACTGAAATACATGATCAAGAACGGCGAAGTCGACTTCGAGAAGAAAGAAGAAGGCGACAGGATCGCTTACCGGTGGCACGCTGAGAACGTGCCCAAGATTGTAACCGAACCGGCAATGCCATCGTTGTACGAAATTGCGCCGCTTGTTATCTATACGACCGTCGAGTCGTGGGAAGAGATCAGCCGTTGGTGGGGCGGAATCGCTGAATCGAAATACGAAATGAGCGATGAACTCCAGGCTGAAGTAGTATCACTGACTGAGGGCAAGACTACCCGCGATGAGAAGGTCGATGCCATCTATCATTTCGTGGCGCAGAAAGTTCGTTACATGGGACTTGGTACCGGCAAAAAGAAAGGGTTCGAGCCGAAACCTGCTGCCGAGACCTACGAGACCAAATACGGCGTCTGCCGTGATGTCGCGGCATTGATGGTTGCCATGTTGCGGGAAGCGGACGTCGATTGTGAAATAGTCCTCACCAGTGCGGGAAGCAAGGTTTACGAGGACGTCCCGTATATGGGATTTAATCACGCCATTGTAGCAATCAATAACGACGACGGCAGCTATACGTACGCTGACCCCACGGTCGAGAATTCGGTCGACTGGCTGCCCGCCGTGGAAGCCGAACAACAGGTACTGGTCTGCAATGCCGGAGGGTCTACATTGGCCGACACCCCGTATTCACCTGCTGAAGACAACATGGGGCATATCAAAGCGGTGTCAAATCTCAGCGGGCCAGGCTTATATACGTCGGAAGTCTCGATGACCATGCACGGTTTCTATGACATGGCATTGCGTAGC
>DAOVLC010000067.1 GCA_030631455.1 Candidatus Zixiibacteriota bacterium | reverse complement strand
CTTTGCGCATATCGACGATGAATCGCAGGTAGTCGACGACATTCATTTCGGTGTAAAGCGGTGTGTTCTCGGGAAGATAGCCGATGCGCCGGCGGACTTCGATCGATTCTGAGGTTACATCGTAACCATCGACAATGACCGTCCCCGACGTCGGCGGGAGAAATCCTGTCACGACCCGGACAGTTGTCGTTTTCCCGGCGCCGTTCGGCCCCAGAAAACCAAGAATCTCTCCTTTCGATACCTCGAAAGAGATACTGTCGACCGCGCAGGTGTCACCGTAATATTGTGAAAGGCTCTTTATTTCAATCATAACAACATCAACAATTTTGAAAAGCTACTTTACAACATCTGCTCGGAAAAATCAAGTCCTTTTTGTTGTGCGTTTTCCAACCACCGAAACTATCTCCCAAGTTCTTGCTTCTACGTTCAATGCCTAAACCGGTTCCAGGAAAAACGTGCACGGGTGCGCCACAGCCCGTTCTGAGCTTCGAAGGGCCCGCTGTGACATTCTGTGGACATATCGATAGTGTTTGGTGCTGTCGGGTGACCCTACCCGACGGCTATCCCTGATTGTTTTTTCGTCGGGTGCCCTTCGTAAGCTCAGGGCAGGCGGTGACCCGACGACACATGAATAGGCGGAACCGCTCCGCTGCGCTACTTGTCCTGAGCTTTCGAAGGGCGGGTTCTGCCCTACCTGGCTGAGTTAGGTGTAAACCGCGATCACAGATCGTCGTTCGACCCTGAGTCTCACGATGGGTGGCCACCCGTCGCGTACAAATGATCAATAGCATTGAAAAGGCCGCATCATGGCGATGCGGCCTTGTATTATCGAGGCGCTTGCGGCGCTATTCTTTGTTCTTGTCGCCGTTCTTATCCTTGGTCTTCCTCTCGACTTTCTTCTCGGGAATTCGGCTATGTTTGCCAACACGACTACGCAAGTAGTATAACTTGGCACGTCGGACCTTACCTTGCCGCAGTCTTTCGATCAAAGGTACATTCGGCGAGTGAATAGGGAACACGCGTTCCACGCCGATCCCGGACGACATTTTCCAAACCGTAAAGGTCGCGCCGGTGCCTGCTCCTCGTTTTCTGAGAACCGTTCCCTGGAAAATCTGGATGCGCTCCTTCTCTCCTTCGCGGATCTTTACGTGTACGCGTACGGTGTCACCAGGCCCGAACTGTACCTTCTGTTCCTTAAGGCTGTCAGCCTCGACTTTGGATATGAGGTTCATGTTCATGGCGCATCTCCTTCTATTTTCTTTGCTCGTTTTTTCGAATCAATCTCATCTATCATCAGTCTGTCTTCTTCGGTCAGATCGGCCAGTTCGATCATATCAGGACGATTAGCAAGTGTTTTCTCAATGGCTTTTCTTCTACGAAATTTCCTAATATTCTCATGATGTCCCGAGACCAGAACTTCCGGCACCGACAATCCCATGAATTCCTGTGGCCGAGTGTAATCCGGGTAGCCGAGAAGTCCCGATGTGAAACTATCTGTCTCAGCAGCCTCGAATTTGCTCATATATCCAGGCAACAATCTTGACGTTGCCTCCACTAAGACGAGCGCTGCGAATTCTCCTCCTGTCAAAACATAATCGCCAATCGAAATCTCTTCGACATCGAACAACTCCATGACTCTTTCGTCAATGCCCTTATATCTCCCACAAACGATTATCAGGTGCTCCTGTCGGCTTAGATTCTCTGCTGCTGCCTGATCGAATCTCTTCCCGGATGCGGATGTCACGATAATACTTCTTGACAGTTCCGGGTTATTTCTAATACACGATTCTATACCGCGGTATACTGGCTCGACTTTCATGACCATCCCCGGCCCGCCACCGAACGGACTATCGTCAACTACCTGGTGTTTGTCGTCGGTGTAGCTGCGAAGATCGTGGACATTGATTTTCAATATGCCTTCGTCGACCGCCTTCCCGAGAAGCGACTCGGATAGTGCGGGTGTGACGATTTCGGGAAATATCGTCAATATGTCGATGACCATCTTATTCAAATTCCAGACCGCTTAGAAGCTCAACCTCCATTCGATTGTTTTGTAAATCAATATTCTTAACAACATCCCGAATAGCCGGAAGAAGGAGCTTTCCTTTCTCTCCTTCAATGATATAAACATCATTGGCCGGGTACTGCTGCACGTCCGTTATCTCTCCAAGTAATTCACCCGATGTCGTGTACACACTCATTCCAATCAGATCAAACAGGTAATAGTTACCTTCTTCAAGTTCCGGAAGTTTCGGAGCTTCAATCAGAAGATATCCGCTCTTGAGTTTGTCTGCCTCGCTTCTGTCGTCTACGCCCTTGAATTTGACGAGCCAGCCTTTCGACGCAGCCGAACACTTCTCAACGTGATAAAGCGTTCTCTTGCCGCCGATCTCGACCAGAGCTTCAGTAAGAGTCTCGAATCTCGTCGGATTGTCGGTCAAACTCTCTATGCGGACGCAGCCCCCGATCCCATGAGCGCGGCGAATGTAACCGACAGTTACGTACTCTGGCCGATCCATTTACTCCAGGATTTCCAGAACGGCTCGCTTCCCTTCCTTGGCCGAAATGGCTGCGATGATAGTCCGAATAGCCTTGGCAGTCTGTCCTTTCTTTCCGATGACTTTTCCGAGATCACCGGGGCCTACACGCAGCTCATAAACAGCAGTTTTGGAACCCAGAACCTCGGTAAGTCGGACCTCGTCAGGATTGTCGACCAGTGCGCGAACAATGTTCTCGATGAATTCCTTCACAGCAGATCTCCTTCCGAATTAGGTAGTTTCAGCTTCGCTCGTTTTTTCGGTTTCAGCTTCAGGAATCTCAGTCGTAGCAGGTTTCTTCTTCTTTTTCTTCTTAGAGCGCTCGCGTATAGTTGTCTTGATTTCGATGTCGTCTCCCGATTCACCTGCCTTAACCTTCTCCCACTTGGCAAGAAGATTTATCTGCCGGAAAAGGCTGTTCACCGTCTCCGACATCTGTGCACCTTCTTTGAGCCACTTGAAGATGCTCTCTTCTTTCACAACCAGCTTCGCCGGACGTTCCATTGGGTTGTAGTATCCGAGCGTTTCGAGAAAGCGTCCGTCACGCGCGTACCTCGAATCAGCGGCCACAAACCGGTAAAAGGGTCGCTTCTTAGCTCCCATCCGTCTCAGTCGTATACGTACGGCCAATTGAGAATCCTCCTCACATCTTGAACAACCCCTTGGCCAGATCACTCATCTGACCTCGGGAGATCTTCTTAATCATTTTCTGCATCTGTCCAAATTGCTTCAGTATTCTATTTACGTCGGTCAATTCATTACCCGATCCGAGTGCAATTCGTCTTCGCCTCGACCCATCGATAATGTTCGGTCTTTGCCTTTCATCGGGCGTCATAGATTGAATCATCGCCTCGATCCTGACCAGGGCGTGATCGTCCACGTCGATATTCTTGACAGCATTTCCGATTCCCGGCACCATTGATAGTATAGATTCGAGCGATCCCATCTTCCGAAGTTGCTGAAGCTGTGAGTAGAAGTCATCAAATGTGAATGCTTCTTTTTGCAGCTTCTTGTGAAACTTCTCGGCCTCACGCATATCGACAGCTTCCTGGGCTTTCTCAACGAGGGTCAGCATGTCACCCATGCCGAGAATGCGCGATGCGAGCCGTTCGGGATGGAAGACCTCAAGATCCGAAAGCTTTTCACCTATACCAATCATCTTGATCGGCGTATCGGTCACAGTCCTGATCGAAAGGGCAGCCCCACCTCTGGCGTCACCATCCATCTTGGTGAGAATCACACCACTGAGATCGAGCCTGCTGTTGAATTCCGAGGCGATGTTCACAGCATCCTGACCGGTCATCGCATCGGCGATGAGAAGAAGTTCCTCCGGCGCTGTCGCTGCCTTCATCTGTTCAAGCTCGGTCATCAACTTATCATCGATGTGAAGTCTTCCTGCGGTATCTATTATGACGATGTCGTGGTTACCATCTCTCGCGAATTTGATAGACTCTTTCGCAATCGCAACCGGATCTTTGTCAACATGAAACACCGGCATCTTTATACTCTTGCCAAGCACCTTCAGTTGCTCGACAGCGGCCGGCCTGTATATATCGGCGGCCACAAGAACAGGCGACTTGTTCAGCTTTCGGAAATGAAGCGACAGCTTCCCGCACATTGTCGTCTTGCCGGAACCCTGGAGTCCGACAAGCATGACGACTGTAGGAGGGGACGAAGAGGATATGGACAATGTCGAAGTCTCAGGCCCCAGAATGCGGACTAATTCGTCATGTATGATCTTGACGATCTGCTGGCCCGGTGTGATGGAATGAAGTACTTTCTCACCAAGTGCCTTCTCTTTGACCGCCGCTATAAAGTCCTTCGCGACCTTATAGTTAACATCAGCCTCCAGGAATGCGCGTCTTACCTCCTTAAGAGCATCGGTGATGTTCTTCTCGGTAAGCTTGCCGCGTCCTCGAAGTTTCTTGAATACGCCTTCGAGCTTGTATGTCAAATCATCAAACATAGTCGTGCCTCGAAAAATCGAGCCTGTAAATATACGAAAAAATCGCGATCAGGCAACTAATTTCTGGCTGCATTCATCAATAAGGGACCTAAGCATCCTTTTTCGGGTTTGTCACTTCCCGCATCCGGCAGACGAATTCGCCGTAGTCTCCTGACTTGTAAAACGCTGAACCGGCTACAAGAATATCGGCTCCGGCCGCGACGACCTGCGGAGCAGTCTTGAGATCGATTCCGCCGTCAACCTCGATCTGACATGTAACTCCCTGTGTATCAATGTGTTGACGAGCAGCAGAGATCTTCGCTATCGAGTCGCGTATGAATTTCTGTCCCGCAAAACCGGGATGCACCGACATGATAAGGAGCCAATCCGCATCGTCAAGATATGGGAATATTACCTCGACAGGCGTATTCGGTGAGACTGAAATCGCCGACAGAATTCCGAGTTCACGGATGGTATTGAGGACTTTTTCCGGTTCTTCGACCGCCTCAAAATGGACTGTAAGCAGATCAGCGCCAGCCGCGGCATAAACCTCCAGATATTCTTCCGGGTTCGAGATCATCAGATGCACATCAAGCGGCAGGTCAGTGACACCGTTGATGTACTTCACCAATTCCGGTCCAAACGTCAGATTCGGCACGAAATGCCCATCCATGATGTCCAGGTGAATGTAATCAGCGCCTGATGCTACTGTCTTCTGAATCTCTTCATGAAGATGCCCGAAATCGGCGGCCAGAATCGAGGGAGCGAGCTTAATCATCAGTCTGTCACCGAAGCCTTGAGTTGAATAGATGAACCGATCTCCACCTTGTTGCCCGGCTGCACCGACTGCCACATAACCGTATATGGCAGAAGCACCAGATTCACGGTGAAGTCGACTTTGGATATGTTAAGGCCGACCGAATCGACCACTTTCTGCGCCTCATCGAGGTTCAATCCGACAAGTTGGGGCACGAAGATGATGCTCGTCTGCGATCCGCGACTGAAGAACAGATTAATCAGCATTCCCTTTGGGACGAGAGAACCCTCCGACGGCACAGAGTACACTAAAACATTGGCAAACCGTATAGAATCATCTGCCGCCCAGTTGAAAGTGCCGGACTTGAGGCCTGCCTCCTTGAGTCTCAATTCCGCCTGACGCTGTGAGAAGCCGACCATTGGGGGCACACTGACCATCTCCTGTCCAGCCGAGATGATAAGCTTGATCCGTCGGCCCTTTTTCACCATGGAACCTGCCGCCGGCGTCTGAGTCAAAACCGTGCCTTCCGGCCTATCCGGAGTTGGCTCTTCTCCGGCGATCACGATCTCTATGCCTTCTTCGCCAAAAGCCTCCGTCGCATCGGTCAAACTCATCCCGACCACATCCGGGAGCGGGAACTCTTCACCATGTCTCGTAATCCAGGGCATGATGACAAGATCGGCGAGAAGCGCCAGAATCACGATCACCAGCATGGGGATAACGAGAAACATGACCAGTCGATGCCAGATCGTATCTCGCGGAATAAACCAGAGGAACGGCTTTTGTTTCGCTGTCATTTAGCCTGCTTTCCTTGCCCTGAACGCAAACATCCCCTCCAGATTGTTCTCACCCGGAGGGATTAGCAGAGTGCCGTCGCTTCGCACGAACTGATGATATCGAAAACCAACAGGCACATCAAGAACAAAGTTCGGATTCGACTTCAGAAACTCGCCTTTGACATCGACAGTCTCTCGATTGCTCAAGGTACAGACACTGTAGACCAGGATTCCATCAGGTTTCAGAAGCTTTATGGCGTTGTTCAGAAGGTCGACCTGATTGATTGCCAGTTTCTCGGTGTTCTGCATATTCTGTGTATACTTAATTTCCGGATGTTTTGCGAGTGTGCCGAGTCCGTTGCATGGAGCATCAACGAGTATGCCGTCAAAAAAGGAATTCGCGTACGACCTGCCGTCACCGATTTCGACTCTTACTCGATCAAGACCCAGCCTGATGAGATTCTGTCGCATTCTCTCGGTTCGTGCCTTGTCCACATCTAATGACGTGATATTCTCCGGTCGACCGGTCATCAAGGCAATCGAAGCTGTCTTCCCGCCGGGAGCTGCGCATAGGTCGAGTATGCGATCATCTGATGTGGGTGACAGCAGATCTATCACGATGCCGGACGATACGTTCTGGACGAAGCACTTACCCTTCACAAGCGGCTGGAATCGCGATATATTCACTTCCGGCGAAAGAATATAGTAATCATCCGCAAGATTCGAGCGATCGATCTGGATATCCAGTTTGCGCAGCTTATCCTCGAAATCACTTCTCGATACCTTCAGCCGATTCATCCGAACGCTTGTATCAAGTCGGTCATGGAATGCCGAGAGAAACCGGACAGCATCTTCGATCCCATGATCCTGCACGAAAAGATTCACCAGCCATTCAGGCTGCGAGTATCTGATCGATAGATATTTGATGTCGTTTCCGTTTGGAATTAGTGTGTCCCAAGTCGCGGAACCGGCGGCGATTTTTCGCAGCACAGCGTTGACAAAGCCGGTCAGTCCTTCTCCGACAGTCGCGCGGGTCAGTTTCACAGTCTCATTTATTGCCGCTGACTGCGGGACTTTCGAATCAGGCATCAGTTGAAATGCGCCGAGCCTGAGCAGTGCGGCTTTCTGTCGCTTCTTGCCGATTCCCTTCTGGGTGATATGCCTTCCGATCATGAAATCGAGCTGCTCTCG
>DAOVLC010000115.1 GCA_030631455.1 Candidatus Zixiibacteriota bacterium | reverse complement strand
TCCGCCAATGTTCCGGCAGAACCACTTCGCTTCGCTCGGGTTCTGCCCTACAAGAAGCAGGGTGCCTCACAGCCTGTCCTGAGCGGTGAAGGGCTTGCTGTGAGCATCTGATGTCATATCCCGGGGTTTGAATAGGCAGAACCACTTCGCTCTGCTCGGGTTCTGCCCTACAAGAAGTTACTCGCCAAATTCACCCTCTACATTCGGGCTCTCTGTGACTCCCCAGTCATCGGAGTAGTATCCATTCTCAAGGTATTCATGTAAAGATGAATGCTGCCACTCGAATGGGCTTGACGTAAGATGGTGTTTTACCGGATTGTAATGAATGTAGTCTATGTGTTTGTTCATGTCCCCCTGATCTCGAACGGCATGATCCCAGAAGCGGCTCTGCCAGACTTTACCCCGATACATAGCTATCCGATGCCGGTATTGATAGGTAAACGACAGTTTTATTCGCTTCATGATTGTGGACAGATTCGACTTATTACGGTCAATAATCATGTGAAAGTGATCGGGCATAATAACCCACGCAATCAGATCGAAATGCTCAGTATTCCTGATCTTGATGATCGAGTTCCACAGGATATCGGCGTTGTCGCGCAGAATCTCTGCTCGTTGATGCGTGACAGCGGTCACAAAATACACAGTCCCCGATGAATAGTACCTCAGCAATTTGGACACATCGGAATATAGCGGTGAGATTTATTCACGTCAACGTCAAAGCGGGGCACCGAAATAGGCAGAACCACTCCGTTTCACTCCGGGTTCTGCCCTACAAACTGCTGAATAGGCAGAACCGCTTCGCTTCGCTCGGGTTCTGCCCTACAATCTACAATCTGAGGATCAGTCTTCCACGAGTAATCGGCTTGGATCGGCCCTTGAGATGCAGTTCGAGGTTCTCGCCTATCGCTTCGACCACGCCGGATGCCACGACCTCTGAACCGGAATCAACATCATCGGTACATATAGTCACTTCTTCTCCGATAACCGCCGACCGCCGTCGATAAACATCGAGCAAGTCAGCATAACGATTGTCCGTAAGGAGCCGGTAATTCCTGCTCAGATGGTCGATCAGGCTGCCGAGCACTATCTTGAGATTGCACAGTCCGGTGTCTTTCGCGTAATCACTGAGAGACGCGGCTTTCGGTGCAAACGGATCGGGGCTGATCCGTGGCTTCGTCTCCACATTCAGGCCGATACCGAGAACAACACCGGTGACATCGCTTCCCATAGCCGATGTATAGGTCAACACACCGGCAACCTTAGCGCCATCGATGAGAATATCGTTCACCCATTTTGTAGAAGCTTGACCTTCGAGACCTGGTATTGAGTCGATCGTGTCGATTACAGACACAGCCGGAAGAATTATAAACCCCGGCCCGAAATGATCGATTTCTCTGCCTGGTGCGAAGAACGCCGTGAGGTAGATATTACCGGGTGGACTGTTCCATACTCGGTTGCGCTGGCCATGAAAACTTCTGCCCGACCCGGCGAAGCAGAGGACGCCATGCGGCAGATCGATATTCTCCTTGCAGAGCGTGACCGTAAGATCATACTGAGATTTCTCCGCATACTCAACGATCAGAAGATGGTGAAACTCATGGAACGAGTTGATTTCACAGCAGAAGATATCGGATTGTCCAAAGATGCGCCCAGCAATGACCGCTAATTCCCGGTCAATCGTATCGATATCTGCTCTCCGCCACTGGAGTTCACCGGGCAAGACCCGTTCCGCGAAGGCAGTGCGATCAGTACAGACAATCATGGCACGAGCATATTACCGGATTGCCGAGGATGTAGCAACCGGGAAAATCGTTGGGGTGGCACCGTTGTCTTGTCTCTCTGCGCGAAACGCAGGCATAGTTTCTTCTTCGTACCGACACTGATGTCTTCATCCACGCATAATCTGCCAGAAGCACCATTTCTGCGGATGCAAATAGCGCAGTTTATGCGCAGCCGTATGCCTATGCAGTGAGGTCGGTTGCGCTGATTTGTCAAAAGCTGCGCGGCCTGAATAAGCGCAGTAAGTGCGGATCGGGGGAATTTAGCACCATCTCTATCACAGATCGGCGCAGTTTACTTCATTGGGTTTGAACAGGTTGCAGCGCGATCACCGGATTAGGCCCCCATTTGGCACATTGTTTGTATTACAATTAGGTGTCAGTTACTCTTAGTGTACTTGATTTGGCGGTGAAGGGTACTAAGAGGAGGGGATGGAAGGAGTTCCTTCGGAGACGGAGGAACTCCTTCTTACATTTTCTCAGTCAACTCTTTCTATATTCGATAACCATGACGTTGCCAGCTCAGTTTCGTCAGGTCACTGGCTCAGACATAGTCGGAGCTGTGGCCTGACGGCTGCTTTTGGGGTTGTCACTGGAGTCAGATACCGTACAATGTGCTGAACTTCGATTTCAAGTATGTCATCATCGCTTCGTGGCTGAGCGGCTTGCCGGTGACCTTTTCAACAAGGTCTCCAGCACGATAGCGTTTGCCCTGGGAGTGTATGTTCTTATGGAGCCAGTCTTTGAGTCCCGAGAAGTCCCCGGAAGCGAACCTGTCCTCCAGATCAGGAATATCTTCTTTTGCCTTAGCGAAGAACTGTGATGCGTAAAGATTTCCGAGAGCATAGGTGGCGAAATAGCCGAAGTAGCCGCTGCTCCAGTGAATATCCTGCATGCAACCTTGTGTGTCATTGGGCGGCACGATTCCGAAATAGTCCTTGAATTTCTCATTCCAAACAGCTGGCAGATCTTCCGCCTTGATCTTGCCGGCAAACAGGTCGCGCTCGATCTCGAATCGGAGGAGGATATGCAAGTTGTAGGTGACTTCATCAGCTTCCACTCTTATGAGCGACGGTTCCACCTTATTGATTGCGAAGAAGAAATCGTCTAATTTAGCATTTTTCAGAGACGGGAAAATCTCCTGTGCCTTCGGATAGAAGTAATTCCAGAACGGCAGGTTTCTTCCGACAGAATTCTCCCACATTCTCGACTGCGACTCGTGTATCCCGAGTGAGACATACTCGGCCAGTGGTGTGCCGAAGTGCTCTTGCGGCATACCTTGCTCATACATGCCATGCCCAGCTTCGTGCAACGTTCCGAAGAGCGCCTGATTGAGATGTTTCGGGTTGTAGCGCGTAGTAATCCTTACATCGCCCGGTCCGATAGTAGTGGTAAATGGGTGAGTCGAAACATCCAGGCGACCTCCCTCATAGTCGAAGCCAATAGCGGTGGAGACTTCCGCCCCAAACTTCTGCTGCAGATCGACCGGGAAATCGTTTTCGACGATTGATGTGTCAGGTCGTTTGCCCGATTCACCTATCGCTTTCACAAGAGGAACCAGTTCATTTCGAAGTTTACCGAAAACTTCCGAGATGTCGTCCGATGTTGTGTTCGGTTCGTAATCGTCGATGAGCGCATCGTACGGTTCCTTCTGGTAGCCGTACGCTTCAGCCTGACGGAACTTGAGATCGATGACTTCCTTAAGCTTTGGCAGGAAAAGCGAGAAATCGGATTTTTCGCGGGCCTCGGTCCACACACTCTGCGCGAGCGAGGTGACACGTGCAAGTTCTTCGACCAAATCTTTCGGCAGCTTGACTGCTTTGTCATAGTTGCGCCGTATCTCTCTGGCATTTACGGCTTCATCGGATATTGAGTCGGCGATCAGGCTGCTGCCTTCGATGATCGATAGAAGCTCGCCTATCCGAGGTGACGTAAACTTCTCGTGTGCGATGCCGGAAAGCAGCGCAACCTGCTTCGATCGACCTTCGGTCCCTGCTTTCGGCATGTAAGTTCGCTCATCCCAGCCGAGTAGTGCGTTGCATGTACCGAGTATTGTTATCTCCCGGTATTTCTCAATCAATTCTTCGTACGCTTTCTCTGGTGTGACTGTCATGATATCATATCCTCTTGTGGGTAGAAAGTTCGCTCTGCCTGACCGAATTCTATTCGTAGACGTGGATGAGTGTGCCTCCGTCGCCACAAATCCATATCTGACCGTCGACGATCTCGATATCTCTCAGCGTCGATTTCACGAAATTGGAGTCAATCGCCCAGTTAGCGCCGGAATTAATGGTCAGGAATATCTTTCCGTCCTCACCGACAGCAATACCGTCAAAAGCAGAATGGAACGCGATCGCATAGAGGTTGCGGTCAGTGAGTTGACCTTTTTTCTGCCAAGACCAGCCGCCGTCGGTGGTGCTTGCGATAAGGCCGTTATGCCCGACTACCCATCCCGATTGGCCGGTCATGAAAAAACTGCCGCGAACAACATCATTTTGGTCAAGGATATTCCTCTCCCAGTTTTCGCCGCCGTTAGTCGTCGAACCAACCGCTCCACGGCTTGTTACCCAGCCGAGCATCGGCCTGGTCAGAAAGAGACTCGATATGCCTAGCATGTCGTTGTAAGTCTCCTGCCAGGTATTGCCTTCGTCATGTGTTGCGAATATTGCGCCTTCGATGGTTCCATCATCACTCGTCTTTGCCCCCACAAGCACGCCTTCTTCATCATTCCAGAAACCGATGTCGTAGAACCAGATACTCTCGTCCAGCGACTCGTCGGACCAGGTCTGCCCGCCATCCCGGGTGTGGAAAAGGCATCCACGCGAACCGACAACAAAGCCATTCTTCTTGTCTGCAAAGTATATGTCTTCGAGCCAGAATTCACCAAGATCTGTTGTGTTCCATGTCTTGCAACCGTCCTCCGTATGCAGAACCTTCCCATCCGTAGTGACCGCCCACCCCCGGTCTTCGTTATGGAAGAAAATGCCGAAAATGTCTTCGGTAGTGCCAGCCGATGGCTTCTCCCAATTCAATTGGATAATGTTCTTGTTTTCACATCCGATTGCGATAACGAGTACGAGTAAAACCAGTGCCTTGATTTTCATTGCATGCTTCTCCCTGTTTGAGCTTAAGCATAGCCTTCGTCAGTCAATAGTCAAGTCTTTTTGGATGGGTGCATAGGCTTTTTTGGTATTGCGTACGCAAATACTCCATCAGCGTTACTGAAGAAGGCGAATAACCGCTGACCTCACGCGCAACGGTCAGATCTGCCCATGCAGCATTGCAACCAGTGCGCCGCAGATATCACTATGCGTACATCAGCTTCAATTCGTCGATTCTCCGAGCGATATCTACGCTATAAAAATGTCAAAAAACTGTCTCGTTCTTGTTGACAAGTTCTGCAAGTCTAAACAGTTAAGGCATAAGTTACTTCAGAAGAACCATCTTCTTCGTATCAACGAAATCGCCGGCCTGAATTCGGTAGAAGTAGACGCCGCTTGAGACATCCGACCCATCCCATGCAACACGGTGATGACCAGCTTCGAGATGCCTATTGACTGGAGTTGCCACTTTCTGTCCCATGATGTTGAAGACTTCCAACTTTACATCTGCTGCTTTTGGCAAGCTGAAGTTGATCTCCGTTGTCGGGTTAAATGGGTTCGGATAGTTCTGGTCGAGAGAGAACTCAGTAGGTAGCTGCTCCGTGGCATTCTGCTTGTAGGCAATGTTGGCCGTCGTTGGGTCGATAATGCCAGCAAGTACAATCTGGCCTTCGTTGATCATCTCCGCGATATCCTTGGCCACCTCATCGTTGTCGGGATTGCCATCGGCGATCAATTGATAGCAGTAGGTTATGGCCTGGGAAGCAGTGGCGCTGTCTTCGCTAATTACCGTGGACTGATGGAGCTTGAGCGAT
>DAOVLC010000187.1 GCA_030631455.1 Candidatus Zixiibacteriota bacterium | reverse complement strand
GGAGAAAGCACATACAGTCGCTTCTTGTTTTCAGTCATACTTCGCACGATTCTTGACCCGAACTGATAGGCGCAAATCTGCCTGTAATAGGTAATCAAGCAGACAGCGCCCTCGGCAAAGAGCGGTTCTCCCTTCCGCCAGTCAGGGCGGCTGATTATCAGACCCTCTTCTCTGATGTCTTCAATCCGACCGACATACTGCCCGGTCTGTTCTCCATAGAAAAACTCCAGATCGAGCTTGTCCCAGAGCTTTAGCTCGCTGTCGTCAATTCTTTTCCTGGTGGCGGGTGTGCTCTCCATGGCGGTTCCGTTCACTTTGCTTCACTGAGGTTTAGCTTGCCTTGCGCCAGTGCCATTTCCAAAATCTTTCGCGCGAGAGCGGTTCTGGTTGGATCCCCCTTATGCTGGTAGATGAACTTCTGAGCACTCTTGATAGTTTTATTGAAATACTGCTTTGCCTCGTCTGTTCGCCCGAGCCTCCGGCAAAGCTCTCCCAGCAGATACTCGACCTGTATTTGCTGGTTGCCGGCACTCACTTCATGGCCGGTCTCATAACTCTTCTTGTAGAACTGTAGCGCGAACCGAAGAGCGTCATGTTCCGACATCGGAACCAGCTCCCAGGATTCCCGCAAATTGCTCAGGAATTCCGTATATGATTCCTGACCGGCGAACGATGCAGCTGTTGCTTCGCCTTCACTAATTCCGTCAGCGCTTTCACTGCTTATCTGAACTGTCTTCTTCAACGTGCTGATCGCTGATTCAAGCTGCTCACTTGCACCCGCAAGAAAGGCAAGAGCCTGATGGCAGCCGTTCCTGATCTCCTTCGCGACCGGCTTTGCGGCCTGACTGCTCTGCTCGACGAGATCATTAAGACTCGGTTTGAGACTCAGCCGTGCCTTATCGAGCGAGTCATACACAATGCCAAGACCTCTTACGCGATCCTCGACGTTCGAGGCATAGCTGAGAACTGTGTTCTGCATTGCAGATTCGCCGGATGTGCTCTCCCGGAAAAGCCAGCCAATCCTGAGGAAGTACCTGGCTATATCGAGATTCGTGGGCTTGTTGGAAAGAAGCTCATCGAAGATTCCGAGAAGGAGCTTGTTGATCGCTGTCTGCAACGGATAGCTCTGCGAATCCAGCGATTCACCGAGCGATCTCACTATGCTATCATCCTTCGCCAGTAGTATCACATGCTGAGATTTCATTGGCTTCAGGCGATAGCTCCTGAATGCATAGTCACTCTTCCAATCCCTGAACTTTGAAGTGTACTCACGTGTGAAATAGCAGTTGGAGCAGGTTGCCATGAAGAAAAGGATCGGGTTGAATCTCTGGTACTTCGGGTTCTTCCAGTTGATCCCGGTCGGACGGAAATCGGTATCCCGGCCACTTTCCTCATATGCACCGACCTTGATTGTCTCGAATTCGTTTATCGCCTTACATACCGGGCACTCGACCTTGTGCATGTAATACGGAGTGTCATTTCTCATCTGAGTTCCCTCTTACCAAGCTGATTGCTACGATTGTCCTGCTGCTACACCTGACATCAACTCTCTCTCGGCACGAGATAGATCCTGCCCGCTATGGCAACGTTCGAGCACTCGCGTCTGCCGAGTCGTTGTCTGCGCTACCTCACCCTCCGATACGCCACCATCCCGGTTCCCTGAAACAGAGGCGGATGCATCAATGAGCGCATCGGGGAAGCTCGAGAGCCTCTCTGCGGACTGATCGGCGAGCCGCTTTTTCAGTGATCGTTCTCTCACTATTGCGAAGATGACGGCAATTGAAGCGACCGTAGCAAAGAATGCGGCCTCAAGTGCGATTTCCAATATCTGATAATTGCTCATTTCCAGTTCCTCTTAAGCCTTTACATCGAGATGGACATCCGATTTCTTCTTTTTGTCCTCATCTTTCTTCTTCTTCTGCTGCTGCTCTTTCTTCGGGTTGTCTCGATGGATTATAACTTCGTCAGTCTTAACCGTCGGGTTTGCCTGCTCGTGCTTCCGGATCAGCTTGCCCTCGAGTTGCAGTGCGAACTGGCGTTGGTCCATGTCGGGCGCAGCCTTCTGTATCTGATTAACCTTCTCGGCGGCTTGCGTCTTGGCCAGGTGATCTGCAATATCAATGGGCCGAACCATCCTGAGAACCTCCCACGATTAGAGTCCGAATTTCTCACGCACCATACCACGCAGTTTGAGAATTGACTTGGTGTGAATCTGCGAGACTCTCGATTCCGAAATCCGCATGACCTCCCCGATCTCTTTCAAAGTCAACTCTTCATAGTAGTAAAGTGCGATTACCAACTTTTCCTGTTCGGTTAGATTCGAGATCGCGACAACAAGGAATGCTCTTAGTTCGCTTTTCTCGATGCCGGCCAGAATACTGTCGTTGGAACGATCCTCGACGGTTTCCACACGGGGAATCTGGCGATTGTCCTCTTCGCCGAATATCATTTCGTCGAGTGAGAGAACCGTCGTGCTGGCTACGTCGCCAAGAGACGTGTGCAGTTCCTTTACCGTGATTTCGAGGTATTTCGCCAACTCATCGTTGTTCGGAGAGCGCCCAAGGTCGTGCTCGAGTTTGACCAGAGCACGCTCAATCTCACGCGATTTAGCCCGGGTAGATCTCGGTACCCAGTCCAGGGCCCTCAGCTCATCGAGTATGGCACCACGAATTCGCGGCACTGCGTACGTTTCGAACTTGACCCCTCTTTCAGGGTCGAAGTTGCCGAACGCTTCGATCAAACCTATGACACCTGTATTGACCAAGTCCGAAAGTTCTACAGATTTCGGAAATCCCATAGCCATACGACCAGCTACATTCTTCACAAGTGGCAAATACTTAACCAGAAGCTGCTCCCGAGCACACGGGTCACCTGTCTGGCGATATGTTGCCCAGATTTCCTCCTTCGCCTTCATAAAGAGTCCTTCCTTGATGTTAGCAGCTCATGTTCCGCCGTCGCTGAATCTTCGACGATGTTTGGAGCCGTATGCAAAGTATCGTCATTTTCTTTACCAATATTTAATAGCGAAAGCGACTCACTCATGCCCCAATGACCTTTCGCCCATAGGTTTAGGTTTTCCGGGAGGCAATCAGTCAACATTCGACAGACCGCACCCATCGCCGAAGTCCAACCGCTGTCCTCGTTGCCCGGAGTTAATATGCTGCGAGACAAGACAATAGCCCTGAGCTCCCTGCATTCGGGAACCACGGCGGCATCAGGCAACTCACAACCGAGGAATTTCCTGATCATTAACCTGAGGCTCACCGCCGTCTGCTTGCCCTCTCGGTCATCTCCCACCCGGTTGACCACAAGTCCTATTCTCGATGCCGGATCGGTATTGATCTGGAACTTAGCCACGGCGTACGAATCGGCAACTGCGGCTATCTCCGGAGTGGTTACAATCAGAACAATGTCCGTGAGCTTGTTAAGAGTTGTGACTTTCGAAGAAATGCCTGTACCGGAATCGAAGATCATCAGATCGAAATTCTCCTTAAGCCAACCGAGTTGCGATCTGATCTCAATCGTCGACAAGTCGACGCTAAACTCCGTATCCGCGAAACCACTCCGTGCGGGCAGCAGGCTCAGATTGTCAGTTATACTGAGAACTGCCTCGTCAAGCTTGCACGCAACAGCCAGCACATCCTCGAACGTGAAAATCGGTGATTGATCGAGAAGAAGATGCTGGTTTCCAAGCCCAAGGTCGGCATCGATGAGAAGCGTTCGGATACCTTTCGAGGCATATTGTGCTGCGACAGACAGAGCTATAATACTCTTACCGACACCTCCCTTGCCGGAAGTAACCGTGATTGACAAGGGTCGGGAAAGCTCGGCCAACCTCGATTTCATGTCATTAGTCCGTTTCACGATATACCTCCCGACACTCCGACAACTCTCTCAGTCAGCGCGTAGATATTCGCGACTTCAAGGTCGGCAGCCGACGTTCTCCCATTCGAGAAGTACGAGTATGTTGCTTTCTCAAGGATTGCGAGGCTTATGGCCGCACCGTGTGTCATGGTCTGATCGAGAAACGTCAGCACTGTACCTGTGATTCCGAATGGTTTGAAGAACTCGTACCACCGGCGCATGTCGTACCAACGGCAGAATGCAGGCAGAACGAGGTGAATCTCATCGACATCAAGGCGCGATAGTTCCTGCCTCAGAGTAGCAAGCTCATCCACGGCACCTATCGGAATGCCGGCCGTATCGATCAGGATTACGTCGGATGAAGCGGCTTCTTTCGAAAACGTCCCAGCGCTATGGCATGGCACGTTCAATATTTTGCCGTACTTTTCGAGTTCATTTGTTGCGGTCGGCTTGAAATCATCTAACGAAACAAGTGTCACCTTTGCCTTTTTCTCCGTCACAAGATGTGCTGCCAACTTCGCAACCAAAGCGCTCTTGCCTGATCCCGGAGGACCCACGAGGGCAACGCGAACCGGTTTCCCGGCGAACATCTTGATCTCCGAACAATCGGTCAACCGCTTCCCGGTTACGCCGAGCATCGCCTTCCGTGCAATCGTATCATCACTCATGTCCAGGCCGAGCTTCTCGACTTCGGCTACGATGCTCTCTGCGAGCACCGGATCGATTTCCTGATCTATCAGATGGATGTAGTGCGGCACCATCTCTCTACTTATGCGCTCACCGGCCCCAACTTGTCGCCCAAGGTTC
>DAOVLC010000331.1 GCA_030631455.1 Candidatus Zixiibacteriota bacterium | reverse complement strand
GGTGCCTGTTTTGCCCTCTGAACCGGACGCGGTGGCAGATGGATTGCATCTAAGTATGGCGAACAGCATTTGACAATGGGCGAAGGAATGTGGTTTAAAGTTGTCATCATAACAGCGGCCTATCTGAGTGTTCTGGCAGGTATAACGTCTGCAGAGACTTGCTCGTTTGAGCTTGATACGCCTACTTATGGGCGAGGGGAGGAGAGTGGTCCTGGCAATGGATTCTACTCGCTTTCCGGACAGGATTACCCGGTTGCGAAAATCAGATTTCTGCTGAGCGGAGAAGTAAGCAATGTACGGATTTCTTCAGAGCTGATCGACTCAACCGAGGCAGATGCGATACCTGAGCTATACGCAGATATTCCTACCGATGCAGAAGGTGTTCTCGATCCGTCAGAGCTGACAGGCGGCAGTATCGAAATGGTTGGGAGGCCTGCCGTAGCAGTCGCAGGCATACTTCATCTCGGCGAATCCACAATTGTCGATGTCTGGGTGGTGCCGTATATGCAGGATACTGTTTCGGGGAAGCTCTGGTTCGCCAGTCAGTTTGAAATCGACATAGATGCACCGGTGGAGGCATTCGCTGTCGATTTTGGCGCAAATGCAGACCACGGTCAGACGGGCCGCCAGATCGCGAATGCGCTGATGGCCGCAGTTACCAAGTCTCTGACTGGATCAGGCTCAGCGTCTTTGCTGTCGGTTTCGGAATCATTGCCCGAGTATATCATAATCACGTCCGAGAATCTGGCGGAAGCCTTCCTTCCGCTTGTGCGATGGAAGAATCAGCTCGGATATACTGCGTCTGTGATAACTACCGATGAGATTTACTCACAATATGAGGGAATAGACGAAGCTGAACAGATCCGCAATTATCTCAAAGTGGCTTATGGTGGTGGAGCGCGCTGGGTTCTGCTTGGTGGAGACGAGACGATAGTGCCGATCCGGTATGCGTACCATTTGAATAAATCCGAGGCCGTTCCATTGGACAATCAGCAAATTTGCGATCTATACTACGCTGATCTGACGGGTGAATGGGATGTAGATGGTGACGGCTTGTATGGGGAGCCGGGGGATGACTCGCCGGACAAGACCCCGGAGTTGATGCTCGGACGTGCGCTGGTCGACACGCCGGATGAGGTTCAGATGTTTGTCCGGAAAAGCATCAGCTATGAAAAGGACCCTGCGCAAGGCGATCCAATGTTCGCGAATCGAGTACTTGTATCATCAGCCGATCAAATGCGCGATTACGCTTTTGTCGGACAGGATTCGCTCATCGCGGCAGAACTGCCTTCTCATCTCGATATAGACCGATGGAGTCTCGCTGAGTCACCTTCGGGATCGGACGAAGCTCCACAGTCGCCCGCAGGAGCAGACTTTGTGTCGAAGCTCTCGGAGGGCTATAACTTGACATTTGTTCTTGCGCACGGCAATGCGGATGGTTTCGTGACACGTGCGAAGAGTTATAACGAGTGGCCCAAATCGTATGTTTTCACGCGAGAAGAGGCGCCGCCGGGACACGCCAGCATCCATGATTTGACGAATTACGGTCGCTTTGGTATTGTCTATTCAGTCGGATGCAACAACGGCGCCTTCGACATGGATTCCCCGCCATTCGCGATCGAATTCCCATGTATGGCCGAGAAATTCCTGCTCGACTCGCTCTCGGGAGCGGCGGCATTCATCGGCTACTCACGGTGGGGATGGGTAGGCTGCTCATACCAGCTTATGATTGATTTTAATGAGTGTATCTACAATTCAGACAATCGTCTCGCACCGGCGAACAACTTCTCGAAGGCGAGCAACCACTTTCTCACTGATCTGGTATACGGCTTGAATGTCTATGGCGATCCATCGCTTGGAGTCTGGACGGGTATACCAAAGCTGATCTCCGTGGATGCTCTATCTCAAATTGATTTCGGAGACAACAACTTCGTCCTGACAGCAGTTTCCGACAGTCTCGCTCTAGATTCGGCAGTCGTCACGATTGTAGGCGCAAATGGCATACTCTTCGCAGGCTTCACTGACGCGAACGGCCAGGTTGAGATTGCCTTTGAGCTCGCATCGGATTCCTCTGTCACCCTTACGGTCAGTAAGTTGGGGTATTTGCCGGAGGAGACGGCTTTGAGTCCGGCGTTTGCGCTCGATGCGGACGACGAGTCTGGCGAAGGCGATCCGGCTCGACCGGTCACATACATACTCGGTCAGAACTATCCGAATCCATTCAATCCTTCGACCACAATCGAATTCGATCTTCCACGTGCTTCGGATGTACGGATTGAAGTATACAATATCCTCGGACAGTCGGTGAAGTGCGTCGTGGACGAGTATTTGTCAGTCGGTGCCCATGAGGCCGTAATCGAGAGCGCAGATTGGCCCGGCGGCATCTACTTCTACAGATTGCAGGCATCCGATTTCGTTGATGTCAAGAAGATGGTTTTGCTGAAGTAAACAGTCGATAGAGGATGTTCCACACTATTCTGGGAACCGCAGATATAGTCAGAAGCAAAGCTATCAGCAGATTCGGGACAGCATACTTGATGCCCGGCTTGTGCTTGTAGAAGTATCTTATGAAGCCTGCGTGCGAATCGATGATCCGTCTGACAGGAAGCTTCTTGACCGCATGTCCGCCGAGATGAGTGACTTTCGCGTCGGGGCAGAATAGAATCCTCCCGCCTCCATCGAGAATCCGCTTACAGTAGTCGACGTCGTTGAAGAATATCCTGAATCTCTCGTCAAGAAGGCCGACCGACTGGACAGTTTCGCGTTTCAGCATTATTGCCGAAAATGAGGGCTGGTCAACTTCGGCCCGCCTGTCATGCAAAAACCATCCCATCTTCCAATGAGAGAAGACTCGCGATCTCGGGAAAATGTAGGGAAGAAGCAGATGGTGATAGACCACATCCATGTATGTTGGAAAGGATCGGCATGAAGGCTGAATCGATCCGTCGTAATTGAGAAGCTGCGGTGCCGCCGCTGCAAGGTCGGTATCCTGCTCAAGCTCTTTGACAAGGCTGTCGACAGCGCCCGGCAGTGCTACCGTATCCTGATTCAGCAGGAGGATGAAATCGCCCTCGGCACGCTCCAGGCCGCGATTGACGCTTGCGGCATAACCGCGATTCGTCTCATTCGTCAGGAGCTTGACGTCAGGGTAGCGCGATTTGACCAACTCGCCCGCGCTATCAGGAAAGCAGTCATCGATGACAATTACTTCGATTT
>DAOVLC010000326.1 GCA_030631455.1 Candidatus Zixiibacteriota bacterium | reverse complement strand
GACTTGATATTTACAACGTGGCGGGGCGGTTGGTAGAGAGCTTCAGTGGTTATGGTGTCAATGAAGTCACCTTGAACTGGAATGCTACCGACGTGGCTTCGGGTATTTACTTCTACAAGGCGACTGCTGGGCAGTTTACTGCAACCAAGAAGATGGTCTTGATGAAGTAAGACGTCTTTTCATATGATGAGAGGGAGATAATCCTCCCTCTCGTCTTGTCGAAGAACCCTGCCGGTAGAAAGGAGGGATAAAGAGCACTGAATTCTACGGAGTAAAGAGACTAATGAGAGTCGATGGCATGTACAGAGTGATCGGGCAATCAATACTTGGAGGATGGGGCGGATTGCTGGCGGTCATTTTTCTTTTATGTGGGGTGATCTACGGGGTCCTTGCTTGTCTGCAGTTGTTTGCAGCTTATCTGAAACCCGAATACCACACCAGCGTACCTATCGAAATCGCCACTCACGGACGAGAAGACCGAGCTGCCAAGTCGTACTTTGAAGAAGGTTGTATAGTATAACGTAACTTGTTACTGGCCTGATGGTTACATAATACGGCGTGTGTTCAAACTCTGAGCACCCATCCGGCCTGTGAGTAATGCTGGCGGCATATTTGTTGCTGCCAAATAGTATGGTAAACCATGGAGTTTTCGGCAGTTACTAATCACGTGATGGGACAGGTTGGAAAATGAAAGTTCTATTAGCACTATTTGTAGCATTGCTCTTATCGCTGTCAGCAATGGGGCAGGATGACCCGTATGGAATCATCGACACAGTACGTGTTGAGAGCATATCGGCCTCTCCCGGTGACAGAATCGATGTACCTATCTATCTTGTAAACGACGAAGCGCTTCGTGGCCTCACAGTGCCGATAAAGTTCGAGCAGCAGGTGCTCACGCTCGACACAGTGAGCTTCGAGGGCTCGAAAATCGATTATTTAAGCGCTAAGTTCTCACCTATCAATAACTCCGAGGGCACCGTAATCATTGCCGGCGTCGTGATAAGCGAAGACACGATTCCTGCGGGCACCGGTCTGCTCGCTACACTCGTATTCCAGGTTTCGCCCGATGCAGAGATCGGCCACACCTGTCAGTTCGATACTGTGTTTGTCCCGCCGTCCGGCTACCTGCTTCTGAGCACACACGATCTTGGCAAAGTTATCCCGGCATTCGCTCCCGGTACGATAGAAATAATGGATCAGAATCTACCGCCTGTTTTTGACGACGTGCCGGCGCTGATCTGTCGGGAAGGCGATACGATCTCACTTACCGTACACGCGACCGATCCGGAGAGCGACGGAGTTACGTACTCCTCCCTCAAGCTTCCGTCCGGAACCGTCTTCAACGCGGCTGCGGGTAGTTTTGTTTGGGTTCCGCCGTTCACCGGTTCCGCGTCATCGGTCGGAAGCCCGTTTGTAGTTTCTTTTGCCGCTTCTGATGGCAATTCGGCGAGTCATCTGTCGGTCAAGATCGATGTTGTCAATCGAAATCGGGCTCCGATGCTGCATGCACCCGACTCGATCGACATTGTCATCGGTGACTCAGTCAATCTGCTCGTCTCTGCCGAAGATCCGGACATGGAGGCAGTGGAGGGGCTGGTCGACAATCTTCCTTCCGGCGCTGATTACCAGCGAGGCAATCCGGGTTATATCAGCTGGAAGACCGGTCTGTCTGATTCGGGTGTGTTCGACATCGATGTCCTCGCACTCGATCCGTTTGAAGCTGAGGATCGCAAGACGATAAGGCTCAATGTCCATTCTGCGGCATTATGTGAACTCGAAATATCTGAAATACAGGTGGTGAGCGGCAATCCCGGAATAGTGGATGTTAATCTGCTTAACCGATTGTCGGTTGCCGGTATGAATCTGCTAATTAAGTATGACCCGTCTGTCCTGACATTCTTGTCTGCCTCTTCGGAGGGCACGCGGTTAGAAAACTGGGAGAGATATACTGTCACGAGCAACGACAATGATGGTCTTATCTGGCTCGAAGCACAGACGAATCTCCCCGGCAATGATAATATTCCGCCGCTCGACGTGGGCGACGGCTCTGTAATGAAGCTGAATTTCTATGTCTCGTCCAATCTCGGATTCGCCGGACAACTCGTACGGGTTGAGTTCAAGTTCCTTGACACTCTTTCCTTGCTCGACAACACTCTGCTGACGCCGGAGGATGATCTGATTGGCCACGATGAGATAGACTACTCCAATGGTGCGATCTTTATCAAACAGGTGGAAGCCCTGATTGGAGATATCAACCTGAATGGTATGCCGTTTGAAGTCGGCGACGTCGTCTACTTCACGAACTTCTTCATCGATCCAATCGCTTATCCGCTTGATGGTGATCGGTGGCCCAATTCGGACATCAACCAGGACAATCGCCCGGGCACTATCGGTGATCTGATACTGCTTGAGAGCATTGTAAGCGGCGACGGTTACTGCAAGATAACGGCCGTCCGTGAACATGTTCGAACGGTTGAAGTGGCCACCAGGTTTGCGGCTGGCGGCACGGAAGTGTTCGGCAGGTGCGACGTCGCAATCGGCGGTGCGCTGTTCGTAATTTCCATTGGCGACGATGCGGACGTCGAGCCTTCTCTGGCCGATGCGGACGCCAATGCTGATCTGTATTGGGCTGCGATTGGAGGCCAACTGCGCGTCCTGGTGATCAGCAAGGATCGAAAAGGCATCATGGCAAATGGCGATCCACTCCTGACCGTTCAGCACTCTGGCGGCGGCGACCTGTCTATCGACGAGGCGCAATTCGCGGACACATACGGCGCAATGTTGAGCACGATTCTGGGGAAATCGGCAGTACTCCCGACATCATTCGATCTCGGCCAGAATTTCCCTAATCCGTTTAACCCGACCACGACCTTAAGCTTCTCCCTGCCCGAGGCGGGAGACGTTTCGCTAAGAATATACAATATCAGGGGTCAACTGGTCAGAACCCTTGTCGACAAGAGAACACCTGCAGGGTATCATGAAGTGACCTGGGATGGCAGAGATCAATCAGACAGAGCTGCCGCGTCAGGTGTTTACTTTTACCGGCTGGAAACTCAGGATTTTAGTAAAACCAGAAAGATGATGTTGATTAAGTGACATTAATATATTCGAAAAGTATTCTTATCAATATGTGAGGTGTAGATTATGTTCGAACTCAGAAGATTAGTAGTCGTAGTTGCTGCGATACTTCTCTGCGTTGGATCTTTTTCACAGGTCCGGGCAGATGATTTTGGAATAACCGAGGCAGACTCGGTCATATCCGAGGCGGACACTCTAAAGGTAG
>DAOVLC010000351.1 GCA_030631455.1 Candidatus Zixiibacteriota bacterium | reverse complement strand
TCAGAATCTACGACCATTCGGGTCATAAGGGAGAGCATGCCCCGAGCCTAGCCGACAGTGCCGTGCTGCTCGGACGCGAGCCGACCGATGCTGATCACTACACGCTGGTACGAGAAGGTGAGAAATACTGGCTGTGGGGTTTTACCGGTTCACCGGGAAGCATGACTGAGGCGGGAAAAGACCTGTTTATCAATTTCGTTGCCGCCATAATCGGTACCGGTGGAGCAACACCCAACTATGCGGCTTCCGGCTCACCTGACTACTCGACGGGAAGCGGCAGCGGCACGGCGTATTTCACAATTACGAGCGGGGAAGTCACTGTCAACTACATCCGTTTCCAGATGTTCGGTATCAGCCCCAGTACATTGCTTCTCGAATTCTTCATCCCTGTGAGCTATGACTTCGTATCTCCGACTGCAGCCGACTCACCGATTTTCGATCCTACGACTCCATCGAGTTGTATCCTGTATCAGAACTATCCCAATCCGTTCAATCCATCGACCGCAATCAAATACAAGATGCTGAAACAAGGTCATGTGACAATCTCTGTCTACAATACTCTCGGACAAGAGGTCTCGACAATTGTGAACGAGATGAAACCGGTCGGACTTCACACCGAGTCCTGGAATGGCACGGATGCCGATGGAAACCCTGTCCCGTCCGGCGTCTATTTCTACCGGATAGTCACGGATGATTTTGTCGACGCAAGGAAGATGGTATTGCTGAAATAGGGAAATCGTTCTCTTTATATAATCTCCGTTCTGAGTCGCTGCTTGATCGGAGTATGACTTTGTTGGCGGGAGCCTGAAGCTCCCGCCAAGTTTTGCAAAGCGCTATGGAATTCGTGAGAATGAGATACGGTAGCCAATCAGAAGTTGGGAAAATTCGAAGCATCCTATTGAAACATCCGAAGGACGCGTTTATCGGTCAGGCGAATATCGATGCACAATGGCAGGAACTCAACTACTCCGGCTCTCCGGATATCGGCAGAGCTACGGTTGAGTATGATGGCTTTGTCGATCTTTTCAGGGCAGAAATACCCGATGTCCATTACCTTCCTCAACACTCCGAGACCGGGCTCGATTCTGTCTACGTGCACGATCCGGTTATTATAACACGTGCGGGAGCCATTCTGTGCAATATGGGAAAAGATATGCGCAGAGGAGAGCCTGAAGCCCTGGGAGCTTTCCTGTCTGAGCTGGGTGTTCCGATTCTTGGCTCCATAATCGGAGAGGGAAGATTGGAGGGGGGCGATGTTGTCTGGCTGGACGAGCGGACGCTTGCGGTTGGCCGGGGTTATCGCACAAACGCAGAGGGCATACGCCAGTTGAAGGAGTTCACAGCGAATCTTGTCGACGAGTTCGTAGTTGTCCCATTGGTGCACTGGAACGGGCCGGAGTACTGTCTTCACCTCATGTCATTCATAAGCCCTGTCGATTATGATCTGGCAGTGGTCTACTCGAGGCTGATGCCGGTACCATTCAGAAACTGGCTTCTGAAACGGGGAATGTGTCTTCTGGAAGTACCCGACTCCGAGTATGGCACGATGGCCTGCAACGTACTGGCGCTCGCACCTCGCAAATGCATCATGCTTCTTGGAAATCCTCGAACCAGACAGATGCTCGAAGATCATGGCGTTGAGGTTCATGAGTTTAGAGGCGACGAGATAAGCAGGAAGGGTGCGGGCGGACCTACGTGTCTCACAAGGCCATTGCTGAGAGAATAATCTCGAAATTCGTGTAAGAAAATCGGTACTCGCCAAACTAAGCAAGTAGAAGCACATAAGAACAGCGAGATGAGATTGGTTAACGACAAACCTGAGATCAGAATCGCAAGAGTGGATTAGAGCATTACTTAAAAGTATGAATGGGCAATCGTAGCTGTGAATACCGGCTACAAGAAGCCTGCCAGCCTGGGGAAAGGGCGCGAGTTGACGATTCAACTCGATCTGACACGGGAGCCGGTTATATGGCTCCCGTGCGCATATTTAGAACTAATCTGCCAGCCGGGATTTTCTGGTTGTAGCAGTAAATCGTGATTAGCTTCCCGGAATCCATATCTTCTTAGACGCAATCAACTCCACATCTCCACCGAATTGCAACGGCTGATCCGATTTCGTATAGAACATCAGTCCCTTGTATCCTGTCAAGTACTGATAGTTCTTTTTGAAAACACCGCCAGTCGCCATCACGACCAGGGGCTTGTCAGCTTTCGAGAGTATCTTCGTGAAATCCGCCGGCTCCATGCTGACAATTGCGCCGGACGCCTTGATTGCGTTGGCGATTGCGCCAGCGGCGGCTGCTGCGGCTGCTCCTCCTTCGACATAAGTCATAGCGCTCTACCTCCTGTCACTATTACAGCTAATGTGCTGTTACTATTCAAAACAGATCGACTCACAGAGATTCAATCCATCAGATTCCGGTTGTGCTAAGAACACGCATCAACATATATTAAATGCCTGATGATGAAACCCTGCAAGAGAAAAGAGCAACATGCCGGGTTATTACTCTGAGAAACTCTCCGCTGAACGACTGAAGCGCGTCTACGAGATCGCCACACCTCGGATCAGCAGATATCTCGAATCTGAAATCGCGTATGTTGTGAACAGGATCGGGCCGGGCGATTCAGTGATCGAGCTTGGGTGCGGCTATGGCAGAGTAATCAGGAGTTTGAGCCGTGCCGCTGAATCTGTGATCGGTATTGACTCTTCGCAGTCGAGTGCTGAGATGGCGAGGGAATATCTTGCTGATGTGTCGAACTGTCACCTTTTCACGATGGATGCTGCCGCTTTGGGATTTCGAGACCGAATGTTCGATGTCGTGGCGTGCATTCAGAATGGCATATCCGCATTCAAGGTGAACCCGCATGATCTCGTAGCTGAGTGTGTCCGTGTTGTGCGACCCGGGGGAAGGGTTTTCCTGTCGAGCTATTCGGAGAGATTTTGGGAGGATCGCCTCGAATGGTTCGAACTTCAGGCGAAAGAAGGGCTGCTGGGCGAGATCGATTACGATGCCACCGGCGATGGTGTGATCGTCTGCAAGGACGATTTCCGAGCGACAACC
>DAOVLC010000118.1 GCA_030631455.1 Candidatus Zixiibacteriota bacterium | reverse complement strand
GTCGGTCGGAAGGTTTTTTCTTTCTCGTCTTGTAGCCCTTGGTCGGTTTTCCCCACGGTGTGCACGGATGCCTGCCCCCCGAGGATCTGCCTTCACCGCCACCCATGGGATGGTCAACCGGGTTCATCGCCACACCTCTCACGTTCGGACGACGCCCCACCCACCGGGAACGACCCGCCTTGCCCAATACGATGGCTTCATGGTCGATGTTGCCGACCTGGCCTATCGTCGCGAAGCATTCGAGACGA
This sequence comes from Candidatus Zixiibacteriota bacterium, assembly GCA_030631455.1. Taxonomy (GTDB): domain Bacteria; phylum Zixibacteria; class MSB-5A5; order JAABVY01; family JAHJOQ01; genus DAOVLC01. The sequence continues at coordinate 5,339 of DAOVLC010000118.1, read as the reverse complement.
ACGAGTCTCACTTCACCGGACGGGAGTTTGATGTGGGCGAACTTGCCCTCCTTAGCGGCAAGCTGAATCATAGCCCCCGCCGATCTTGCAAGTTGGCCTCCCCTGCCCGGAAATAGCTCGACATTATGTACGGTAGTCCCCAGTGGCATCTTGCCAAGCTCTGTGGAGTTGCCGACTTTGATCTCGACATTCTCACCGGAGACGATAACATCATCTACATTCAAACCGTGCGGTGACAAAATATACCGTTTCTCACCGTCTGCATAAAAGAGAAGCGCAATACGACACGAGCGGTTAGGATCGTACTCGATCGCCGCGACGCGTGCGGGAACATCATGCTTATCGCGCTTGAAATCCACTATTCTGTATTGCCGTTTATGGCCGCCACCTCGATGGTAGGCCGTTATACGTCCTTTATTATTCCGTCCTCCGGACTTCTTCAGGCTCCGTACAAGAGACCGTTCCGGTCTGTCCTTGGTGATCTCCTCAAATGTCGATACGGTGCGGTATCGGTTTGACGGAGTCGTGGGTTTGAATTTTTTTATGCCCATTGTATTACCTTAGGTCTACAGAGTTCCACTTGGATTATGCTGTCCGGGGTCTTCCCGTCGTCCGATAGTCTCTGTCGAATACTCCTTGTGTCCCGTGTGCTACCGTTCTCTTTGGGTCGGCTTTGCAGGGAAGGCGTCCCTATACCATACCGAACCAGCGGTCATCAAACATTCTCAAGTTGGGAAATCGCCTGGTCCTTCGCAAGCGTCACGATAGCTTTCTTCCAGTTCGGTCTTTTCCCGACAAAACGTCCAAGGCGTTTCATCTTACCTCTGACGTTCATAGTAGCAACACTCTTGACCTTTACGTTAAATAACTCCTCTATTGAGTGTCTTATCTCAATCTTATTCGCGTTTCCGTCGACTTCAAAGACGTAACAATTCTGCCGGTCTCGCATTATGTGCGACTTCTCTGTCGCGATATGAGACTTAATGATTGAATGAGGCGTTCTCATTTGGCAAAAACCTCCTCGATCGACTGCATCCCATTCCTGGTCACAAGGACATACTCTGCCCGGATCAGATCGTAAGCATTGACGAGACGTGCCCGTTTGTACTCGACCTTCGGCAGGTTGCGAACCGACAGTGGAATGTGACTCAGCTCATTCTCGTCGAGGATCAAAACACGCTTGTCGACCAACTCCAGCGCCTGAATGAATCCGTGAACCGTTCCGGTGCTTGGCTTTTCGAGTTCTGGCAAGTCGACAACCATAAGCTTCTCTTCCGATGCCTTCTCCGAGAACATCGAAAGGAGAGCGTTTCTCTTCATCTTCTTTGGAACTGCAGAAAAGTAGCTTCTCGGTTTCGGACCGAAAGTAATGCCGCCGCCTTCCCAGATCGGAGATCTATTAGATCCTGCGCGCGCGCGACCGGTCCCTTTCTGCCGCCACGGCTTTGCGCCGCCGCCTCTCACCTCGGCACGAGTCTTGGTCGACTGTGTGCCTTGGCGCTGGTTTGACATATGAGTCTTCACATAGTGATAGACCTGATACTTCATAGGTTCAAACGCAAACAGCTTCGTATTGAGTTCCATCTCGCCCGCAGGGCCACCACTGCTGTCGTAGATTTTCGCCTTCGCCATCTCGTTCACCCGTTCTTCCTGATCTTGATGAAGGTCCGATTCTTGCCCGGAACCGCACCCCTGACACAGATCAAGTTGTTGTCGGCGTCAACCTTCACTACAGTAAGATTCTTGACCGTAACCTTGTCGCCGCCCATTCTGCCCGACATGCGCATTCCTTTGAATACGCGCGATGGGTATGAACTCTGTCCGATCGATCCGGGCGCTCTCCAGCGATCCGACTGGCCGTGTGTCTTCGGGCCACCTGCGAACCCGTGTCGACGCACAGCACCCATAAAACCGAGACCTTTCGAAACTCCGGAGATGTTCACTTTGTCTCCGACATTGAATATGTCGACCCGGAATTCCTTCCCGAGTTCGATTCCTTCGACGTCGTCAACTCGCACCTCTCTCAAGAATCTCTTCGGAGCTGTCTTCGAGCGTGCGTAATGCCCCTTCATAGGCATATTTACAAGTGTCTCGCGAATCTCTTCGAAGCCAAGCTGAACCGCATTGTAGCCGTTCTCGTTCTCGGTCTTGATCTGAACGACAGGACATGGTCCCGCTTCGATAACCGTGACCGGAACAGCTCTTCCGTCGTCGAGAAAGATTCGCGTCATTCCGATTTTTCTTCCTAACAGTGTCTTCATCGGAATCATACCTTTATTTCAACGTCCACACCGGCTGGAAGATCGAGCTTCATGAGTGCATCAACCGTCTGTGGTGTCGAATCGTAAATGTCCATCAAGCGCTTGTGAATCCTTGTCTCAAACTGCTCGCGGGACTTCTTATCTACATGCGGTGAACGGAGGACCGTATAGACCGTTCGCTTTGTCGGCAGCGGAATAGGACCCACAAGCCGGGCTCCCGTCCGCAACACCGTCCTTGCGATCTCCTTGGTCGATTTGTCGAGCGTATGATGATCGTACGCTTTCAGACGTATCCTGATTTTCTGACTGGCGGCCATGCTTTACTCCAGAATCTCCGTTACGACACCGGCTCCGACTGTGCGTCCGCCCTCGCGAATCGCGAAACGAAGCTCCTTCTCCAGCGCCACCGATGTGTGAATCTCTACTTCCATCGTGATATTGTCACCAGGCATAACCATCTCTACGTTCTCAGGAAGCTTGATCGAACCGGTCACGTCGGTCGTACGAAAATAAAACTGTGGACGGTAACCGTTGAAGAACGGTGTGTGACGACCGCCCTCCTCCTTCTTCAAAACGTATACCTCGCCGTTGAATCTCTTGTGAGGGGAGATCGACCCCTTCGCCGCGACCACCATCCCACGCTCTATCTCATCCTTGTCCACACCGCGGAGCAAAAGCCCCACGTTGTCGCCGGCCTCCGCATGATCGAGTATCTTGCGGAACATCTCGACACCGGTCACGACCGTCTTGCGTGTCTCCTTGAAACCTACGAGCTCTACCTCAGTGCCTGATGTGATCTGACCTCGATCAACACGGCCAGTCGCAACAGTTCCACGGCCTGTTATCGAAAATACATCCTCTACCGGCATCAAAAACGGCTTGTCCTTGTCTCGCTCAGGTATCGGTATGTAACTGTCCAACGCTTCCACCAGCTCGTACACACTCTTGAATGCCGGATCATCCTTGATCTCCATGTCAGAGGCTTTCGTCATCGCCTCCAGAGCGCTGCCGCGAATAACTGGGATCTCATCGCCCGGAAATTCATACTTCGTCAACAGTTCGCGAACCTCAAGCTCTACCAAGTCCAAAAGCTCAGGATCGTCAACCTGATCTATCTTGTTCATATAAACTATGATATACGGAACTCCTACCTGACGTGCCAGAAGAATATGCTCACGTGTCTGCGGCATCGGACCGTCGGCTGCCGATACGACCAGTATCGCTCCGTCCATCTGAGCTGCACCCGTTATCATGTTCTTGATGTAGTCCGCATGACCCGGACAGTCTACATGCGCGTAATGACGATTCTTCGTCTCATACTCGACGTGTGCCGTCGCTATCGTGATCCCGCGCTCGCGCTCCTCCGGAGCGTTGTCAATCGAATCGAATGACCTTATCTCGCTCAATCCCCCACGAGATAATATCATTGTCATCGCAGCCGTCAGCGTAGTCTTGCCGTGATCTACATGCCCTATCGTTCCAACGTTTACGTGCGGCTTTGTCCTTTTGAATTTTTCCTTTGCCATCTAAGACATATCCTCCCAAAAAAAGATAATCCTGCCCAATAAATAGGAAAATTCTTCATTGTCAAGCACTTCGAAACAAAAATACATCTTTTTTTACTCCCGCCTACAGCGCTACCGCCTTGTCTGAAGCGGCCTGTTTCGCCAGACCGTAGTGCGAGAATTCCATTGTATAAACGGCTCGTCCCTGAGAGCGTGACCGAAGCTCCGTCGCGTACCCGAACATCTCCGAAAGTGGCACCTCAGCCTGTATTACCTGGCCATCGGATCGGTGGTCTATACCGGTAATTTTGCCGCGTCTCGACTTGATATCGCCCATAATTTCACCAACATACTCTTCCGGGGCGACAATCTTGACATTCATGAAAGGTTCCAGAAGGCAGGGATTCGCCTTTCTCGCACCATCCTGAAACGCCATACGTCCCGCGACTCTGAATGTCTGATCGTAAGAATCAACCTCGTGAAACGATCCGGAAAGGAGTGTGGCGGCAACGCCAGTCACGGGATATCCCGCAAGCACGCCCGATTCCATTGCGTCAAGCACGCCTTTCTCGACAGCAGGAACAAACTCGGTGGGCACTTCCTGCGGTTTGGATTCGTTCGTAAAGACGAAATGAGTCCCATCCTTGGTCGGTTCAAACCGCATCACAACATGTCCATATTGCCCTTTTCCGCCAAGCTGCTTGATAAACCTGCCTTCCGCTTCCACGACCTTTCTGATAGCCTCCTTATAGGCTACCTGTGGTTTGCCCACATTGGCCTGGACCGAAAACTCGCGGGTCAACCGGCCCACCAGTATCTCCAGGTGCAACTCGCCCATGCCCGCCATAACCGTCTGCCCGGTATCGTCATCAATCTTGACTTGGAACGTCGGATCTTCGTCCGACAGCTTCTGGAGAGCCAGGGCCAGCTTATCCTGATCGGCCTTGGTCTTTGGCTCGATGGCGATCCAGATTACCGGCTCCGGAAACTGTATTTTCTCAAAAAGGATCGGGTGTTTCAAATCGGTCAGCGTGTTTCCTGTTGATGTAAACCTCAAACCAATCGCGGCCACAATGTCACCGGTGAAAGCCGCTTGAAGATCCTCGGTCTTGTTCGCGTGCATCGCGAGGATCCGCCCGATCCGCTCTTTCTTCCCAGTGCTGACATTGAGTGCTGTTGCCCCGCTCTTCATGCTACCGGAATAGACTCGAAAATACGTCAGCTTACCTACATAAGAGTCCGACATTATCTTGAAAGCTAAAGCCGAGAACGGCTCGTTATCGTCCGGTTTTCGCGATTCCTCTCTGTTCTTGACCGGGTTGGTGCCGCTTATCGGCGGGAGGTCGACCGGGGACGGCAGATACTCGGTAAGCGAGTCAAGCAGGAACTGGACACCTTTGTTTTTCAGAGCAGCGCCGCACAGCACAGGTATAACCTTACATGAAATAGTTGCTCGCCTCAGCGCTCTATTGATCTCCTCGGTGGGTATTTCCTTGTCTTCAAGGAACTTCTCCATGAGAGCATCGTCATACTCGCTGACAGCCTCGATGAGAACTTCGCGGTGCCTGCGGGC
>DAOVLC010000139.1 GCA_030631455.1 Candidatus Zixiibacteriota bacterium | reverse complement strand
TCTCATCGAGATGAATGTAAGGCGATGCGTCCTCACGCATCTTCCAGACGATTTCGGCCATGAGGCTGTTCAGCGGTCGTTCTCCAAGGCGGGATACCAAAATCTTGGCTTCGCCTCCGAAGGGCAGATCGTGGATATCTGAGCGAATCTAAGAGCGAAGACCGCTCGTGCTTAACTTCGCGGCTGAAGCACATTTCTTTCGAGTTCCGCACGCCGTCTTTTCCAAGATTTCACGTCACTCCAGGCCGATCCGACATCTTTTACTAACTACTTCAAAATAGTCCTTCTAAAGCGGTTGACAGACTATCGGGGAGCGTATATATTTGAGGTCTTGAACGCGTTCCTGAAGTGTGAAAATATTCACAATGTGTTCGTGGGACGCAGGCGAGGAATGTTGTGATTTGAGTTGACCAGTTTGAGTAAGCTCAGAAGTAATAACCATGTGTAATATCTGCGAGCAATGCATTGCCTATTACCTGATCGAACATGTTTGGATGATGTCTTCGATTTAGCTATCACACTTTTATCTCATCATCTAACTGAAGGCAGAAACTGAAAACAAGGAGATAAAATGGCTAAACGCAAAGTCTTGATTATGGGTGCCGCAGGCCGTGACTTTCATAATTTTAATACACTCTATCGCGACAAGAAGAGCTATGAGGTTGTGGCTTTCACCGCAACTCAGATACCCGATATAGATGGCAGGAAGTATCCGGCGAAGTTGGCAGGTAAGCTCTATCCCAGGGGTATACCCATTCACTCGGAAGATAAACTTATTGACCTGATCGAACAACATCAGATCGACGATGTGATTTTCTCTTACTCTGATATACCCTATTCGTATGTGATGGACAAAGCGGCCTGGATAAACGCGGCCGGCGCCAACTTCGTACTTCTTGGCACGGATAACACGATGCTCGATTCCAAAGTCCCGGTCATCGCGGTAACCGCTGTCAGGACCGGCAGCGGAAAGTCACAGACAACGCGCAGAGTAGCAGAGATTTTGCAAGAGCTCGGCAAAAAGGTGGTCGTGATACGACACCCGATGCCTTACGGCGATCTCGTGAAGCAGACGTGTCAGAGATTTGAGACACTGGAGGATCTTGCAAAACACGATTGCACAATCGAGGAAATCGAAGAGTACGAGCCGCATATCAACCGTGGAACGATTGTTTATGCGGGAGTCGACTATGAAGTGATTCTCCGCCAGGCAGAGAAAGAGGCCGACATTATTCTCTGGGACGGCGGAAACAACGATACGAGTTTTTACGCGCCGGATCTGCAAATTACGATTGTCGATCCGCATCGGCCAGGCCATGAGCTCGCATATTATCCCGGGCAGACGAATTTCGTCCTGGCAGATGTGATCGTCATTAATAAGATCGACACAGCCGATCCTGATGATGTAGAGATTGTTCGCGAGAATATTGCTCAGTTCAACCCGGATGCGATAGTGATCGATGGCGCCTCGCCGGTCAGCGTCGAGGACCCGAGTGTCATAAGAGATAAGCGAGTTCTTGTAATCGAGGACGGCCCTACCCTGACCCACGGCGAAATGCAATACGGTGCAGGAATTGTCGCAGCCCGCAAGTTCGGCGCTGCCGAGCTTGTCGATCCGAGACCGTACCTCGTAGGAAGTCTTGGAGATACATTCGAGAAGTACTCCGGCATTGGGACACTACTTCCTGCAATGGGCTACGGTGGCAAACAGGTCAAGGACCTCGAGAAGACTATCAACGCAACCGACTGTGATGGTGTGGTGATCGGTACGCCAATCGATCTGAGAAGAATCGTGAAGATCAAGCATCCCACAACGCGGGTTACGTACGACCTCCAGGAGATCGGCTGGCCGACGTTGGTTGATGTCCTGACAGGTTTCCTCAAGGCGATGGGCAAGAAAAAACGGAAATGAAGCGTTCTTCCAAGACAGCGGTGGTCGCCCTTGGCGGCAACGCCATAACGAGGAAAGGTGTTACCGACACCGTCGAGAATCAGTTCGAGCATACCCGCCAGTCTCTGGCGGGTATCGTTCCTCTTGTGAAAGATGGCTACAAGCTTGCAATAACTCACGGGAACGGTCCCCAGGTTGGCAACGCGTTGTTGAGAATAGAAGTCTCCAGGGACAAAGCTCCGGTGCTGCCGCTTGGCATCTGCGTCGCCGATACCGAGGGTGGTATGGGCTATATGATTGAACAGTCGCTTCAAAACCGGTTGCGCAAAGAAGGAATAGACAGGGACGTAGTCACAATTGTATCGCAGGTACTGGTAGACGAAAATGACCCATCGATCAAGTATCCCACGAAGTTTGTCGGGCAGTTCTACACCTACGATGAGGCAAGAAGGTTTGCCAAAGAACGCGGATGGACAGTCAAGAAGGACGGCGACCGTGGTTGGAGACGAGTTGTGGCATCGCCGATGCCGCTGAAAACCATAAATGCTAAGGCGATAAAGGCACTTGTCGACATGGGTATTATCGTCATAGCTTCAGGAGGCGGCGGTATCCCCGTATACATGGATCATAACGGGAACCATGAGGGCGTCGACGCTGTAATCGACAAGGATAGAGCTTCGGCCGTTCTCGCCGGAGAGATCGGGGCAGACCTTCTGCTGATACTTACGAGTATCGACAAGGTAGCGCTCAATTTCACGCAGCTCGGCCAGGAGTTCCTCGATAGAGTAACCGTGGATGAGATGAAATCATATGCGGACGAAGGTCACTTCCCTCCCGGCAGCATGGGACCGAAGATCGAAGCCGCCCTGGGTTTTCTGGAGGGCGGCGGCAAAGAGGTGATTATCACATCCATAGAAAAAGCATATGAAGCTGTTTCAGGAGATGCTGGGACCAGGATTGTGCATTAGCGCGGTGAGATAAGCTCGGTCAGCGGGATCGTGATGAACTGACATGACAGGTTTGAAAAAAAAGATTATTGACAAACTCCTCGATCGTGGAAAAGTCTACGAGGTTGGTGGATGCATCCGCGATTCGTTTCTCAATCGCGAAGTGGCCGCCAAAGACCGCGACTACCTCATTGCCGGTATCCCTTTCGATGACCTGGTCGTTCTCCTGAGGAAATTCGGCAGAGTTGATCTTGTAGGGAGATCATTTGGTGTGATCAAATTCACGGCGCACAATAACGGCTCCGGGCCATATCCGACCGTCGACATTGCCCTTCCGCGCAAAGAGTACTCGACCGGTGCGGCTCACCGTGATTTCAAGGTGGACTTCGACCACACGGTGCCAATCGAATCTGATCTGCTCAGACGCGATTTCACGATTAACGCAATCGCAAGAGACCTTGCGACCGGTAAGTTCATAGACCCCCTTGGCGGACAGGCCGATCTTGGGAACCGACTACTGAGAATGATCGATCCGAGCAATTTCGAAGATGACCCGCTCAGGATACTTCGCGGAATTCAATTCGCTGCTCGGTTCGAACTCACGATCGAGCCGGACACGCTCGCCGCAATGCGAGAGAACGTCAATCTTATGTCGACCGTCACGGCTGAACGGATAAATGAGGAATTGGGCAAACTCCTCACCAGATCGTAGAAGCCTTCCTACGGGTTCACGCTTATGCGCGAAATCGGGTTGCTCAGGTTGATCTTGCCCGAGTTGGAGGAGACGGTTGGAATTACTCAGCCGGGAGGTTATCACGCCTATGACGTCTTTGAACACCTGCTGTACACGATGGATGCGACAGCGCCTTCACTGCGCCTGAGATGGGCGGCTCTTCTTCATGATATCACAAAACCGAGAGCGAAACGAGTGGAAGGCGACAAGGCTACGTTTTATGGCCACGAATCGAGCGGCGCAAAGAAGGCGAGGAGGATACTCAGGCGGCTGAGGTATCCGAACGATCTCGTGCGGGATGTGGGCGTATTGGTAGAACGCCACATGTTTACCATCCCTCCGACAGATAAGGGTCTAAGACGACTTGTGCGGAAGACCGGCGTTGATCTCATCTTCGAACTGCTCGATTTGAGACGCGTGGACGTGATCGGCCAGGGAATGGGAAACAAAACGGACGATGTCGATGAGTTCGAGCAACGGATCAGAGAAGAACTTGAGCGGAAGCCACCGTTCTCGGTAACTGACCTTGCGATCAACGGCAGCGATTTGATGGGATTATTCCATATACCCCAGTCGCCGCAGATCGGTAAAATACTGTCGCATCTTCTCGAGCTTGTGCTCGATGACCCTGAGAAGAATAACAAAGAAACACTGATAGAAGCAGTCAAAGATTACATGCAATCTGAGGAGACTCGATGAAGATCCATGAATACCAGGCTAAGCAGATCTTTGAGCGTCACGGTATCCCGGTCCCGCCGGGCGAGGTTGTGACGACGGCAGAGGAAGCGAAGGCTATTGCAGAAGGAATCGGCAAACCGGTGATGGTCAAATCGCAGGTTCATGTCGGGGGCCGCGGTAAGGCAGGAGGGATCAAATACTCCGAAAACCCGGACGCAGCTTACCAGAATGCCACAAACATAATCGGGATGGATATCAAAGGCCTTACGGTCAAGAAAGTCCTGATAACCGAGGCAGTCGACATTACATCAGAGTCGTACGTCGGCATAATCATCGACCGCTCCGCTAAGAAGCCTGTCTTTATGGTCTCCCCCGCAGGCGGCATCGATATCGAGCAGGTTGCGAAAGAGACGCCGGAGAAGATTTTCAAGAGACACGTAGACCCGCTTCTCGGTATGTCGATGTATGAAGCGCGTGCGCTCGGCTACAAGCTGTATGATGACCCGAAGCTTGTCAATCAGGCAGCGAAGATCATTTTGCAGCTATACGATGTCTTCATGGCTAACGACGCCTCGCTTGCAGAGATCAATCCGCTAATCACGACTCCGGAAGGGCAAGTGCTTGCCATAGATGCCAAGATGAACATCGATGATAACGGTCTCTACCGCCACAAAGAAATCGAAGAACTTCGCGACATGGATGCAGAAGATAAGTCGGAAATGGATGCGCGGGCTGCCAATCTCTCGTTTGTCAAACTCGACGGCAACATCGGGTGCATCGTCAACGGTGCCGGGCTCGCGATGGCGACTATGGATCTCGTAAAACACTATGGCGGTGAACCAGCGAATTTCCTCGACATTGGAGGCTCGTCGAATCCCGAGAAGGTCGTCACTGCGATGGAGATAATCTTGCGCGATTCAAACGTCAAGGCTATTCTATTCAACATCTTCGGCGGCATTACCCGCTGTGATGATGTTGCGAACGGCATTGTATCGGCGAT
>DAOVLC010000390.1 GCA_030631455.1 Candidatus Zixiibacteriota bacterium | reverse complement strand
TCAGGGGATCATCATCCACGCTCTGATGAGAGTCTACGCGGTTGATAGCTTTTGATAACGTGCGTGTGAAGCCGCTTTTCCTGATCTCCCGCTTAAGCAGATCTGATTTCGATTTCTCAGTAGAGATAACGCAACTCGGTTTCATCGCTGTATTTGCCAGCGCCGAGATCAACGTCGATGCGTATGGATTTACGGATGAGTCTGTGGTGATTGCAATCTTCATTCGCACTCAGCTTCCAGCTTTTGCATGATATTCTCCTGAAGCATTATTGCATCGGCAAAGAACTTCGGAGGCCAATTCGGATAGGCGTACGGCACATAGCCTCCCCATATCGGGTACGATCCGGCAATCCCGCCTCTGATGCCCGGATTCGGCGAGTCAAGCGACTGCGTAGCCTTCACCTGGTCCAGTATTTTGAGAGCGGCGTTAAGGAATCGCGCATCGGTAGTCATCCTGTGAAGTTTCAGCCAGATGATCGCGATTTGACAGTTGCCGGTGAGACAGGAGTAATCGGCATCAGGTTTCCATTTCTCGTTCAATCGCGCCGAAAGGTACTCCGGCATCGCGTAGGGATTCCGTTTCCGCAGTTCGAATCGTTTCATTATGTTTTCAGCAGCAGTCGTGACCAAATTCAATGTCCGATTCTTCTGCTCTCCGCCAAGGTGCCGGCTCGATTCGAGAAGGCCGCGAAGAGTATATGCGATTGTATGCGTCAAGGGTGTTTCTTCATCCGAGAAAGCCATACGCATCAGCCATCCGTTTCCGACGTGGTTAGACAACGCCCAGTCGATGTTCCTTTCCGCTACGATCCTGTACTTGTCGTCATCAGTCAGCGCGAACATCTCAAGTAACGGCCACGCAACGCGCGTGTGGTAAGCGTGAGGAATACCGAGATATGTATGGCTGCTCCATTTGCCATCATCATCTTGAATCGAGATAAGCCAGTCGGCTGCTTTGATCGCACTTTCGAGGAAACGGTTCTCTTTCGTCCTGCGATACAGAGCCGACCAGCCAAGTATCACCTGACCAGTGTTGAAAACGATCGGGTAGTCGTTCACACCAACACCGCCTCGCACTGCGCCGGTATCCATCTGGATATCGATCTCCCAATCACCCATGCGAACGGCTCTCTCAAGATATGTCTCATCACTCGTCAGTTTCGCGTAGTCCAGGAACGTGGTGATTATATAACCGGTCGTCTCGGGATACGGTCCGAACCAGTCCCTGTCAAAGTAATAGCCTGCGGAGACGCCGCCACAGCCTGTCACATCCTGGGCTCTGCAGAGCCATTCCATGGCAGTGTGCAGGTGTCTGTGGTCGTTGGACGGCCTACTATCCGCGCCCCGTCTGTCACGAAGAATTATCTTCCAGTGCGAGGGCTTGCTGTAGGTACTGATTCGCCGCGCAGCTGCTGACACGAGCTTATTCGGCATCGCATACCTTCCGGAATCTGCTGTTGACATCCATAATATTAATGCTCGGCAATCCCTGTGGTCTCTTTATAGATACGCGCCGGCAAAGTCAACAAAAGTTGATCCCATTTACAGGTGGGCAACCATACATCTTTTTGTATCCACCTATACGATTTCTTCGTTAGATTAATGGCGTACAATGTAACGCCACACAGGGAGTAGTTAGATGGCAAATTCATTGGTCATAGACCTGCCACTTGACAAGACAGACTATTTCGAAATACTGAATGAATCTAACTCAGTGAAGATGCGATCCGGAATGGTGACGCTTCAGCCTGGTGAGGATTGCGGTTCCCACAATACGGAAGACTATGAGGAGTTGATAATCGTTCTCGAAGGCTGCGGTGAGGTCGAAACTGAAGACACCGGAAAGAGAGAAATCAGGAAAGGGCAGGTGGCATATAACGCGCCAGAGACCGAGCATAACGTACGCAACACAGGATCAGAGCTGTTGCGCTACATCTATGTAGTGTCGAAAGCAATCTGATTGAGCACTCGATTTCAGGAGGTCGTAAAATGAAGATACCGATATATCAAATCGATGCGTTCGCGAGTAAGCTTTTCTCCGGTAATCCTGCGGCGGTTGTGCCGCTGGATGACTGGATTGATGACAAGACGATGCTTGCCATAGCGGCAGAAAACAACCTTGCGGAGACCGCGTTCTTTGTGAGTGGGGCCGATTCCTTTGACCTGCGCTGGTTTACACCCAAGTTCGAAGTCGATCTGTGCGGGCACGCCACGCTCGCATCTGCCTGGGTTATCTTCAACGAACTCGGCTACGGCAGTGACGAAATCAGGTTTGAGTGTAAGAGTGGGACTCTTTATGTGCAGAGGGACGGCGATCTACTGTCGATGGATTTCCCATCATGGATGCCGGAGGTGGTACCTGCGCCCGATGGTCTGATCGAGGCGCTCGGGGTGGAGCCTGTGGAAGTACTGAAGTCGAGAGATTACCTGGTTGCCTACGGGTCAGAGGCAGAGATTAAATCGATCAATCCCGATTTCGGAAAACTCATGAAGGTCGACACTCTCGGCGTCTGTGTGACATCGAAAGGCGACGATGCGGATTTCGTGTCGCGTTTCTTCGCTCCACGGGCCGGAATACCGGAAGATCCGGTGACAGGATCGACACATAGTGAGTTGACACCATACTGGGCAGGCAAACTCGCAAAGACAAAGCTGCGCGCGCTACAACTTTCCGAGAGGGGCGGCGAACTTTTTTGCGAACATCAGGGAGATAGAGTCAAAATCGCGGGGTATGCTGTGAAGTATCTAAGCGGTGAGATCGAAGTTTGAACTACGTTATTCGATGTAGATCAGGTTCC
>DAOVLC010000054.1 GCA_030631455.1 Candidatus Zixiibacteriota bacterium | reverse complement strand
GTAGAAATGCCACATGTCGGCATCATGATTACCCGGGACATATACAATGTGATCGGCGATCCCGTCTTTCAGCACCTCCCGGAAAAACACCTTACCAACCTCGTATGCTTCCCGGTAGCTGGCGACAGACATATCGAAAATATCCCCGAGCAAAATCAGGTAATCGTTGTCTTTTCGGGCAGCGTCTCTGAACTCCCCATATCTGCTGCCGAGTACCACATCGCCCGTGTTGTCCGGGTTCACATAGTGTGCCAGTTGACACTTCGGATCGCCAAAATGAGTATCGGAAATCATAACCAGACGCATCTTTCCAATCTCCTTTCCCGCTTAGGTTGACTGCCATAACCTGCGGTGCAGCAACTGCTGCGGTGCGACGTGGCTCATCCCCTGCAAACACCCGGTCGGTATCTTATTTGAAAGCAAGATACACCGTTTGCCGCGGGATGTCAACAGATATTCTGATTGAGGCGATTTGACTCACAAGCACGCGTAGCTCAGCCGACATACTGTGCAATCCATCTGAACAATCGGCGGTAGATTGGCTGATCAGTTTACGATATCACCAATTCGGCCCCAGCGAACGCGTTCGTGGAAGTGTCCCAAGTTGTAGGCAATCGATTCGAAGATCGATAGTGGGTGACTCAGAGAGATTTCAGGCGCGTTCTCATCCTGCGCCCACGAGAAATGTACTATCATCGCGCTTCCGAGTATGTTCTCTCTCGGTACACATCCCCAGAACCGTGAGTCATAAGAGTTGTCCCTGTTGTCGCCCATCATGAAATAATGCCCGTCCGGTACTCTGAACGGCCCGTAGTTGTCACGCGAGCTATCGAATGAGCCCCGATCCCTCACGCGGCGATCGGTATGCTTCGAGAATTCGGGATCATCTATTAACTCGTTGTCCACATAGACTCGCTTGTTGCGAATCTCCACAATCTGTCCCGGTCCGGCGATGCAGCGTTTGATATAATTCTGGTCCGGGTTCAGAGGAAACTTGAAAATCACGATATCTCCCGGCTCCGGATCGCTGAATGCCGGCAACTTGATCGGGAGAACCGGTATCTTCGCGCCGTAGATGAATTTGTTGCCGAGTATAAAATCGCCCGTCATAAGCGTGTTTTCCATCGATCCTGACGGGATATTGTATGCCTCCACAAGCGATGTCTTTATAACAAGCGCGATCAGAAGCGCGCTTCCAAACAATTTGACATATTCCCATACGATACTGCCGATGCTTCTCTCTGCTGTCTTAGTCATCCTATGTCCTTCCCTGTCACGTTCTCAATACCGCAACAGTGAACTGTTGTCTCAAGCTCATGTCTCACCATCTATCTTCTGATACTGACTTGGCAGGCGATTGTTTCATCTCCGGTGAATTATAGCGGCGCTTGCAGTCTAAGTCACCGATTGGCCGAGTCGCTCCCATCTGACCCGCTTGTAGAAATGGAGGAAATTGTAAATGACACCCTGAACAATGCTCGCTGGACTTGTCCAACTCATATTCGGGGCGTTCTTGTCCTCGCCCCAGGACCAATGGAGGAACAGAGCCTTTCCAAGGACATTCTCACGGGGCACCGTCCCCCAGAAACGGGAGTCATAGGAATGATCCCGGTTATCACCCATCATGAAGAAGTGATCGGACGGGACCGTGAACGGTCCATATTTGAATCTCACATCGCCGTGCGACGCTGCCGGTTCTGAGGAGTACTTAGTGAACGAGTCATCCTCGTACAGCACTCCGTCGACATACACTTCCTTGTCTCTAAGTTCCACCGTCTGCCCCGGCCCTGCTACGCAGCGTTTGACATAATTCTGGCTCGGATCGACCGGAAACTTGAAGATCACAACATCCCCCTGTTTCGGATCTCTGATAAGAGGGATTCGCAGGTCAGTAAACGGTATTCTAATGCCGTAGATGAACTTGTTGGCAATAAGGAAGTCACCGATCAGAATGGTCTCCTCCATCGATCCGGTCGGAATTCTGTATGCCTCGATGACGAAATGCTTCAGGATAAGAGCCATCACCAGCGCTATGGCGAGCGATTTGGCGTACGAGTATATCTCGCTGAGCGCGAGCCCCTCTGATTTCGGCTTCTGTGGGGGACGAGGTCTTATTTTCGAGACTTTCTTCTTTGCCATGTCTGGAAGTTAATACAATTCACTACTACTGGCAATCGAGTTTTCGGCCGACAGATCTTTTCCGGATCAGCGAATGAATATGCGCGCGATGTCGTTATAGGTGACCAAAACGATTATCATGAGCAGGAACGCCAGTCCGACCTGCTGCACCGCCGCTCTCTGCTTTAACGTAAGCGGTTTACGCCTTGCTACCTCAACACCGAGAAACAGCATGTGCCCACCATCAAGCACTGGAATAGGAAGGATATTCACTATCGCGAGATTCACGGATAGCATGGCGATGAATCCGAAAAGTGCAACCATCCCTGCACGTGCCATCTCTCCTGAAAATTGAGCAATAAACAATGGTCCGCCGATTGCCTTCGGGGAAATCTGCACCGTGACCAGCTTCCAGAGCACATCCACCAGCATCACACTGATGTCCCAGGTGCTCGCCACTCCGAGTTTGAACGACTCGAAGAAACCAAGCTTCACATACCACACCTTGTGATACACTCCGATCTTGCCGACCTCAACCTTCTTCCCTTGCATGTTCATAGCCGTGTCGACCGCAGTGACCAGGCTCGCAGTATCGATCTTAGAACCCCGCTGGTAGACGAGTGTGATCTCTTCATCGGGCTTGGATGAGACGATCTCGGCCATGGCCCCGAAATCAGTGACCGTGTTTCCGTCAACAGACAGTATGACGTCATCAGTTGCCAACCCAGCGTCCTCTGCCGGCGAATCCTCCACCACACCCCCGATTACCATTCTATCTGCGTCGAATGTCGGATAGCCGTGGACCATGAAGATTATGGAGTAGATCAAGATTGCGGTAACATAGTTCATTAGCGGCCCGGCTATTATCACCGCGCTTCGTTGAGCCGGTGTCTTCGACATAAACTCATATGGCGCTCCGGTAACCTCAGACTCATCCGGATTCTCACCAGCCATCTTCACATAGCCACCGAGCGGTATGACAGATAGGCAGTACTCCGTGTCGCCTCTTTTGAAGCTTATCAGTTTCGGCGGGAAACCGAGCGAGAATTTGTCCACCCGGATGCCAACCCATTTGGCAACGAGGAAATGACCGAGTTCGTGGACGAAGATCAAGATTCCAAGAACGAAGATTGTTGACAGTATTGTCGTCATAATTCCCTCAGTTCGGAGTGCCTACAAGATCGGCGGCGTACTCTCTCGCCTGCCGGTCACTCCTTACGATATCGTCAATGTCGGGATGTTGTTTTACTTCAATATGTTCAAGAGATTGCTGGACGATTTCTGTAATCATCCCGAATCCGATCCGCCCTTCCAGAAATGCATCCACGGCCATCTCGTTAGCGGCGTTAAGGATAGTGCCAGCGGTACCACCCATGCCAAGCGCTCGGTACGCAATCTCAAGCGCTGGGAATCGCTCCCTGTCAGGCTCGAGGAAAGTCAGACCAGGCAATTGGCTGAAGTCGATCCTGCCGTCTGTTCCGGGCTCTCTATCAGGATAAAACAGTGCATACCGAATCGGCAACCTCATGTCGGGCCGTGACATCTGGGCTATCACAGACGAGTCAAAGAACTCCACCATAGAATGCACTATCGACTGTGGATGTATCATGACATCTATTCTATCAGGGTTGACCCCAAAAAGCCAATGAGCTTCGATTATTTCGAGCGCTTTGTTTATCATTGTGGCTGAGTCAATGGTGACCTTTCTACCCATATCCCAGTTCGGGTGCTTAAGAGCCTCCTGAGGAGTAATCGCATCGAACTCATCAAGCGGTTTGTCCAGGAACGGTCCTCCTGATGCCGTCAGAATCAACCTCTTGATTTCGCTCCGCCTCCCTGCTTTGAGACACTGAAATATCGCCGAATGTTCCGAATCGACAGGAATGATCTCAGTCTTAGTTTCGGCGGCAGCTTTTGTGACAAGCTCTCCACCTGCGACCAGAGACTCTTTGTTCGCTAACGCAAGGCGATTGCCAGTCTTCACAGCCGCAAGGGTCGCGCCTAAGCCGGCAAAACCAACAACGGCATTTACTACGAGATCGATATCAGGCAATGACGCAAGGTCGGAGACTGCACTCTGGCCGGAAACCAGCTCAACCTCGGGGACAGTAACGGCATTCTTGAAGTTTTCCATCTCGCTTTGATTGGCGAGCGCAGCCAGCGCTGGTCTGAACTTGTCGGCCTGGCTGGCGAGCAGTTCCCAGTCTTTGTTCGCAGCCAGAGCGACGATCTCGAACGAGTCGGGATGCGATTCGATTACATCAAGCGTCTGCACCCCGATCGATCCGGTTGAGCCAAGGATGACTATGCGTTTTGGTCTATTAGCCATGATTCAACGAAACAGGATTGGATTGTATTTCCCCTATGGTTTTTTCGATTCCGGTCTCGCTCTTATATACGCTCCTGTGATAAAGACAGTTTCGAGAGGAAGATCCGATATCTTTGGAAACGGCTGCTTTCCTGTTGTCTCGACTTTGCTGATTCTGTGGATAACTGCAAGCGACAAGGAATCCGCCGTATGCCCGAAAATCGTATACTTGCCGTCAAGGAACGGCATATTGCGGAGGGAAATGTAGAACTGGCAAGTTGCCCCGTTTATGTCTGCGGGCCGGGCCATCGCAAGAGTACCGTCATCGTGTTTCAGATCCGAGAATTCGGCCGGGACTGTCCATGGCCCCTGCCCAGTCGGACTACCATCCGGGCTGCCCCCCTGGATGAGCGTACCGGGAATAGCTCGGTGGAATGTCAACGAGTCGTAGAAGCCCATGTTGACCAACTTGGTGAAGCTTGTCACTTGCCTCGGCGCGACATCCGGGTAGAGATCGAATACTATATCGCCAAGAGATGTCTCAAGCACGATCTGGGAATCGGCATAGACAGCCGGATCGATCTTGACAGAGTCTTTCTTCTCTCCAGCGAGCACCGTTGACACGATCAGCACAGAACATAGCAGAAAAACGATTCTTCTCACGTCAAAACCTCTCTTCAAGTTAATGTAGGTACCCGTACACGGAGTGTCAATTCAAATCTACCGGGACACCAAGCTCACTTGTTATCGGTATTCGTATCCTCTTCAAACTCAACAAATTAACCCATCAGAGCCACATCCGACAATTAAGGCTAACGGCCTCGTCTGCCGATATTACAATGTAATCAGGGTTCCGGTAAGCAAAACAGGGTATTGAATGAAAGACCAGTCCGGCTATGCACTTATCGAGGTCGTGGTCGTAATCGTCATTCTTGGCATACTCGCGGCAGTGGCGGCGACGTATCTCGGTCCGACAATCGATTACACTCGGTTTCAGGAAACACGGATCGAAATGGACAGATTAGCTATTGCTATCGCCGGTGATCCGTCGCTCGTTTCCGGTGGTGTCAGAACAGACTACGGTTATATCGGTGATATTGGCGCGACACCTCCGAATCTCGCCGCGCTTGTGACCAATCCGGGCGGCTATTCGACATGGGACGGCCCGTATATTAGCGACGATTTCTCCACTGACGGCAGCAGCAGCGAGTATGACAAGGATGCCTGGGGCAAGGCCTACGCATATTCGGGCGGCAACACGGTCTCGTCATCCGGCAACGGCGGCACAGTCACTCGCGAATTTGCGAAATCGACCGATGATCTCTTGTACAACAATCTATCTTTCGCTATTGTCGATCTGAGTAACACACCTCCGGGAAGCATATACCGCGACTCCGTCAAGCTTCTGTTAACCTATCCTGACGGCTCAGGCTCCTACGCTACTGTCAGCCGTTTTCCAGACGCCGGTGGATTTGTGAGTCTCGACTCGATTCCGATCGGGATTCACACTTTGCGGACTGTTTTCCTGACTACAAATGACACTCTAACGAGGCGCGTGAATATTCACCCCGGCAGCAATTTCTATTGCGAGATCCAGCATCATGGCGACATCTGGTAGAAACATCTGTTTTCCAAGAGGCGTCTCCGGCTTCAGCCTGATCGAGCTGCTGATTGTCATCATCGCACTCGGCGTAATGGCCTCGGTGGCCGTGAACTACATGATGCCGTCAGTGGAGGATGTTCGGCGCGCCAGAACCGAGCGTGAGATGGAAGCGCTGGCTAAGGCGATTGTGGGTGACCCAAGTCTGACGCAGAATAGCGTGCGCAGCGACTTCGGTTATGTCGGCGATTTGGGAGCATTCCCACCTAATCTTCAGGCACTCTATGAGAATCCGGGAGGTTATTCTACCTGGGATGGTCCGTACATTCCGTCAGGATACACGCAGGACAGCACAGGATTCAAAACTGATGAGTGGGGTGCACCGTATGCATACAGTGGCGGCACAACGATCACTTCCCCCGGTGGTGGATCAACGATTACGAACACAATCGCACACGCCAGCAGCGACTACTTGCTGAACAGGTTCAGTGGAACGGTTACCGACGCTGACAGCCGTCAGCCCGGGTCGGACTACGCAGATTCGGTTAACATTGTGATCAACATCCCGGACGGTACCGGCGGCACAACAATCAAAACCTATCAGCCAGATACTACCGGCAGTTTTACCCTGGACTCATTGCCTGTGGGGAGACATCCGCTCGATCTTGTTTATCAGCCGGCATCCGATACGCTGCATCGCTATCTGACCATCCTTCCCCGTCACAGAAGCACGCATACGTATGCATTTGCAGGAAGTTACTTCGAAGTATCGGGCTCAACGCCCGGCATAACATATGTTTCCAATTCCGATACCCTGTGGACCGGCACCTGTTCCAAGCTGAAGTTCTGGATAGAGAACAACTCCGGAGCATCAATCGATGTTAGTTCTATTACCCTTACATGGTCATCACCGACCGCGTACTACAAGATCGTGACGTGGAGCGGGACGACGGTTCGAAACTCAAACCCGAGCGCCGGTTCGGGAGAGCAATCCAACTTCTCAAGCACCCAGACAATTGCCAACGGATCTCAACTCATCGTGACCATAGAACAGTTCAAGCCAAACCCGAATGGGAGTGGTGCTTTGGTGGACATGACGGATACGGAATTCACTGTGACTTTCTCAGATGGATCAACCTTCACCTTTACGGCAGACCTATGCGATTAGCAGGACTGAGAATGAAACAGAGCGGCTTCACCCTGATCGAAATGATTCTGGTGATAGTTATCATAGGCATACTGGCTGCCGTAGCAGTAGGCCCGGGACAACGTCTATTCTCCGCCGCAAGAACTGAAGAAACAAAACACGAGATGGATGCGATCTCCTTCGCGATAACAGGCAACCCGCAGCTGGAAAACAACGGCACCCGATCCGATTTTGGGTACGTCGGCGATGTCGGAGCGCTGCCGCCGAATCTCGATGCACTTCACACCAATCCCGGATCATATTCAACTTGGAAAGGCCCTTACATCAGCAATCGAATCGCACAGGTTGCCGATGACTACAAGAACGATGCATGGGGTGCCTTATATGGCTACACGGCTGGCGCTACTCTTACATCGACAGGCTCAGGCTCAAACATCGTAAGGCGTATAGCAGCATCGACAAGCGATCTCTTGTACAACAGCGCAAGCGGGAATATCTTCGATCTCGACGGCACTCCGCCCGGAAGCGACTACGAAGATTCCGTAACCGTTCACCTCGTAATTCCGAACGGCTCCGGCGGTACAACTATCAAGAGCACAACAGTGGATCCGGGAGGTTATTTCTCCTTTGATTCGATCCCGATAGGCAACCACGATCTGACGATCATCTACGAACCGAGCAACGACACTCTGAAG
>DAOVLC010000008.1 GCA_030631455.1 Candidatus Zixiibacteriota bacterium | reverse complement strand
ATTGGGATTCACTCACGGTTTCCTGATAACCTCGCCGGACGGCTGTTCGTGGGATATTCCGGTCATCGACACCGCAGGTGGAATCGGGGACTACCTCTCAAACGTCAATGTTGGAGGTAATGCCGACGGCATAAGCCCTGACACCGTGTGGATAGGTGTGGCCTTTCAGCCCGGCGACCCCGGTGTTCCGAACGGCTATGATGATATAATCTTGAGAATCACTACGATGGTGGATCCTTCTGACTCGGGCAAGACCATCGTTGTCGACTCGACCTATTTCCCACCTGCGGGCTCCTGGAAATGGGCTACGACCGGTGGCGATGTCATACCGAACTGGCACGGTCCGTATTCCTATGGAACGAAATGCTGGTATCACACAATCTTCGGATACAAGTACCTTGATCTGGACCAGGATCACGCCTGGGGCATGTACGAACCCGCTCTTCCGAATTGGACTATCAATATATACGACTACGTGAATCCCGGCACTCTGTTGGGCACGACAACAACAGATGCCAACGGCCGATACTGCTTTGGCGTCTGCCCGGGTGGGTTTTCGGGGCCATATCCACCAAACTACCCACAGGGTCTACTTGTCTGCGAGGATCTTCAGCAGTACTGGGTGCAGACCTTTCCCCTCCCATTCTACCCTCAGGGCCACATTGTAGCTTATCACAATCTGCCCGGAACAGACTACGGTCCATGCAATTTCGGCAACTACCCAACAGATACTCTCGCCAGGATTTCCGGCACCAAGTTTCATGACATGAATGCAAACGGCATATGGGACAACACGATGGGCGAGGGCGTTGTCGCGGGCATCCCGATCGATCTTACCGGCCCCGTCTCGATGAATACGACCACCGATCAGCAGGGAGAGTACACCTTTGCCGGACTCCCGCCCGGGACGTACAAAGTATCTGAGACGATTTCGAGCCCATGGGCGCAGACTCATCCGGCGTCGGTTTTCCACAATGTTACTGTGCAGATGTTCGACAATATTCTCGGCAAAGATTTCGGTAACGACTCGTGTGATTTCGAAGATTACTATGCGTACGACACCTGCCTCCACGGGACAGACGACAATTTCGTTGGCTCCGAGTTGTCCAACACAAGCCCGGGTCTCCTTACCCATTTGCAGCAGAGCTGTTACGACTATAATACCTACTTCGATTCACCCTGCGTCAATCAATGCTTCGGACATACATTTGACAATTGCTGGACCTCGAGCTGTCTCGTAGTAGAGGCTGAACTCTGTTTCAACGTACGCGCTACCGGAGTTATCCCCGGTACCGATGCCTTTGCACTCGGTGAGTACGGTCCGAGTGGAACAGGTTCAGTCTTTTCGATATTGATGAACGATCTGGAGGAGTACTGCGATCCGGGGAGTGGCCCCTGGCAAACAGGTGATGAATTGGCATGCTGTATCGATCTGACCGACCTGCCTGACGCAGCGGCTGGCGGGCACGGTTCAACCAACATTCTTGCAGCTATTCAGGATGGCAATCTTGATATCATATTCCAGGACGACACAGAAGTCGATTACATCGAGATGAGGGTAACGGTTAATTGTCCGGATTCCGGCGCATGCTGTGACTGTGATTCGCTGAATGATCCATATTGCTTCTACACCGATCGGCAGGTCTGTCTGGATAGTAACGGCATTTTTTACGCAGGTCTGGCATGTGACGATGTCGTGTGTGATACTTGTTATGCATGCGGAGACATCAATAATGATGGCCTCTGTCTGACGGTGGCTGACCTGGTGTTCTTGAAGAAGTTCTTGTTGTATGGCGGAATCGCACCTGATCTGCTGTACCAGGCCGATCTCAATTGCGATGGGATTGTGGATATGAGCGACTACAATCTATATGAGGATTTCTTCATCTACGGAATCTCGGTATTCACTTGCGGATACCCCGTGCCCACGATCTGCTGTTCTGAGCTCGGCACAATCTATGTGCCTGGTGATGCGGACGGTAGTAGTGATGTTGACATAGATGATGTTGTCTATCTGATAAACTACATCTTCTCGAGCGGACCTGCACCGGATCCACTGGAAACAGGCGACGCTGACTGCTCTGATGATGTGGATATTGACGATGTCGTCTATTTGATCAATTACATCTTCGCTGGTGGGCCGCCGCCAGGCGAAACGTGCCCGTAAATCGGCGCTGTCACCCCGCATCCAATCTCGATAAGGCAGGATCCTCCGGGATCCTGCCTTCGTTATTATGCCAGTCAAACGGAAATTTGCTTCAGACCTTTTTGAAGCCGGTTGGGCTGCAAAAGCTATCCTCTCTTTCCTGTGGCACGCCGCGACAGCATCGCAACTCGCTTCACGTGTCAAGATCGTACGCGAGATGTGGTCAGCATTGATTCAGATATCTCCTGAGATAACAGTGTGGCTCGAAAAGGTGAGGCTGATCGGCTACGAGCCTGTTCCCGACATTTAGACAAAAGCTCTTCCTCATATCTTCATATCTCCCATACGAAAAGGGAAAGCGTACCAATGTCTCGGCATTCCGACTCCCGCCAAATACTTGTTGACATTACGGAGTATATTAAATAAGTTTGGCGCTGCCGTTGGGCGGAGTGTGGTAGAAAGATAGCTTATGTTTGATATATATTTCCCGATTGTGTTCCTGCTTGTTGTATCGACTGCCGCAGGCGGGGGGCTGTTCTTGGTGTCCAGGTATGTCGGCAGGAAATCTACCGATTCGAGAGATATGGACATCCCATACGAGTGCGGTGTAGATCCGGTCGGAGGAACGAAAGAGCGATTCCCGGTCAAGTTCTATCTCGTCGCAATTCTTTTCATCGTTTTCGATATCGAAGTCGTATTCATGTATCCGTGGGCGGTCGTATATGACAAGCTTGCCCTGTTCGGATTTGTCGAGATGCTGGTGTTCATCGGCATTCTCCTGATCGGCTACATCTACATCTTGCGCAGGGGTGCGTTGAAATGGGATTAGAAGAAAAAATCCCGGAAGGGATACTGCTGACCACCGTCGATAAGATGACCAACTGGGCGAGGAAGAGTTCGCTCTGGCCTCTCGGCTTCGGACTTGCCTGCTGTGCGATCGAGATGATGTCCACTTATGGGCCGCGGTTTGATCTCGCGCGTTTTGGGATGGAGGTAATGCGTCCATCGCCGAGGCAGGCTGATCTGATGATAGTCTCGGGTCGTGTGTCGAATAAAATGGCGCCGGTTCTTAAGCGTCTGTACGGTCAGATGCCGAATCCGAAATGGGTGATCTCGATGGGGGCCTGCGCTTCCACCGGTGGAGTATTCAACAACTACGCGATCCTGCAGGGTGTTGACAAGATTCTGCCGGTTGATATATATGTTCCCGGATGCCCTCCGCGACCGGAGCAGTTGATCGAAGGAATCGTGAAGCTGCAAGAGAAAATCAAGTCAGAATCCGTCAGGCGAAAGAAGAAATAGCAAGCGGTGGCTCGACTGCAAACGAACATGACGCCATCGATTGTGAAAAGTGTAGCAAGAATATGATCGAGTCCCTCGAAAGAACCGAAGCCAGGCTTGGAGATAAGTTCGGTGGTGGTATTCTCGAAGTGTCGCATTTTCGAGATGAGTTGACATTTCTTATCGCGAAAGAATCGCTCATCGATATCCTAATCTTCCTGAAAGAAGACGCGGAACTGAAATATATTTTCCTGACTGACCTCACTGCTACGGACTGGCCGGATCGAGAAGAACGCCATGAGGTAGTCTATCTTCTGTATTCGTTCGAATCGCACTCCTACGTCAGAATCAAGGTCCGTGCGAAAGAAGGTGTGAAGGTTCCGACAGCGAGCGGAATCTGGGATGTTGCCGGCTGGTTCGAGCGAGAAGTCTACGATCTTTTCGGCGTGGAATTCGAGGGTCATCCCGATATGACAAGGATACTCACAGCGGATGGTTTCGAAGGTCATCCTCTTAGAAAAGATTTTCCGTTGACATACGAGAAGCCCCAGTTTTCGCACAGCGTGGATGAGCCCCCGGAGGTGGTGAAGTAGTGGAAACGCGGTCGATGACCCTGAACATGGGGCCGCAGCATCCCGCCACGCATGGCGTTCTGCGTATCCAGCTTGAACTCGAAGGTGAGACCGTACTCAAGGCCTACCCGATCATCGGCTATCTTCACACCGGCATCGAAAAGACTGCGGAGTCGAAGCACTATCGCAAGGTTATCCCTCTGACTGACCGAATGGATTATCTCGCGCCTATGTCGAATAATCTCGGCTATTGCCTGGCGATGGAGAAGCTTCTGGAAATCGAGGTGCCTGAGAAGGCACAGTGGGCGAGAGTTTGTCTCACCGAACTGACAAGAATCAACTCGCATTTAGTCTGGGTCGGGACGCATGCGCTTGACATTGGCGCTATGAGCATGATGCTGTATGGCTTCCGCGAACGCGAGAAAATCCTCGGAATCTATGAGCTTGTCTCCGGTCAGAGGATGATGTCTACATATTTCCGAATCGGTGGGCTGGCAGAGGATATTCCTCCAGATTTCGATACGAGGGTTCGCGAGATTCTCGACTTGTTCCCATCGAGATACGATGAATACGAGGATCTGTTGACAAATAATCCAATATGGCGCAATCGAACTATTGGTGTGGCCAAAATATCACCGGAAGATGCGCTAAGTAGTGGGCTTACCGGTCCGCTTCTGAGGGCGTGCGGATTTAAGCATGACCTGAGAAAAGCCAATCCATATTCATCGTACGATAAATTCGATTTCGATATTCCCACGAATGACGGCTGCGATGTTTACGCGCGGTATCTTGTCAGGCTTGAGGAGATGCGTCAAAGCCTGCGGATTATCAGGCAGGCACTCGACGGCATGCCTGAAGGACCCTTTGTGGCCGATGCGCCCGGTATAGTGCTTCCACCGAAAGAGAGAGTTCTCTCCGAAATGGAGGCGCTGATTTTCCATTTCAAGATAATTACGGAGGGATTTTGTCCACCGGAAGGTGAGGTCTATCAGGGAATCGAGTCGCCCAAGGGTGAGATCGGGTTCTACATAGTCTCAGATGGAAGCCCGTATCCGTACAGAATGCGAGTACGTCCACCCAGCTTTGTTCATGTTGGCGCGCTCGATAAGATGTGTCGTGGCGGTCTGCTGGCGGACGTGATCGCGGCGATCGGGTCAATAGATATCGTACTCGGTGAGGTCGACAGATGATTCTGAACGACGAGACGGTCAAGAAGATCAAGGCGACGGTCCCGATATATCCACAGAGACGTTCGTGTATTCTGCCTGCTCTGACGCTTGCATACTGGCAGGAAGGTCATCTGAACGACGACATCTATCGGGAGATTTCTGATATTCTCGACTTGAAGACGGTGGATGTCGCGTCAGCAGCGTCGTTCTATACGATGTTTCCAAAGGCGCCTGTCGGCAAGTACTACATACAGGTGTGCCACAACATATCTTGCGCGCTGCTCGGAGCCGACTCACTCATCGATTATCTGGCGCAGAAGCTTGGTGTCAAGCTCGGAGAAACAACCGAAGACGGGCTTTTCACGGTCGTCACAGTAGAGTGTCTTGGGTCATGTACGACGGCGCCAGTGATGCAAATCAATAATGACTATTACGAGAACCTGACTCGCGAGAAGGTCGATCAAATTCTCGAAGACCTGAGGAAACAGGGATAGCAACAGTGGAACTCAAAGTTTTGTTCAAGTACACTGACGATCCGGATCAATACAAGATGGATACGTACATCTCGCACGGTGGCTACAAGGCGTGGGAGAAGGTACTCAAGGAGATTAAGCCGGACGAGGTGATCGAAATTGTCAAGCAGTCGGGTGTGCGTGGTCGCGGTGGCGCAGGCTTTCCTGCGGGTGTGAAGTGGGGTTTTGTCCCGAAGGACTCGCCGAAGCCAAAGTACCTCGTATGCAACGGCGATGAGAGCGAGCCGGGAACCTGCAAGGATAGAGTCCTGATGGAGAATGACCCGCACAGGGTTGTCGAGGGCATGGCGATATCGTCCTATGCTATCGGTGCACATCATGCGTTCATATATATAAGAGGTGAGTTCGTTTTTCCGGCTGAGCGAATGCGGGGAGCAATCGAGGAGGCTTATGAGAAAGGCTTTCTTGGGAAAGACATTCTTGGCACCGGCTATGATCTCGAAATGACAGTACACACCGGCGGCGGCGCATATATATGCGGTGAGGAAACGGCGCTCCTCAATTCGCTGGAAGGCAAGCCGGGAATGTCGCGCATTCGACCGCCATTCCCAGCTATCGAGGGGCTCTACGCTTCTCCGACGGTCGTGAACAATGTCGAGACTCTCGCGAATGTCCCGGAGATCATCAATCGGGGAGCCGACTGGTACGCAGGCATGGGGACCGAGAAATCGAAAGGCACAAGGATATTCTGTCTGTCCGGTCATGTTAAGAAGCCGGGCAACTATGAACTTGAACTCGGGACGCCGCTCAGGCATTTGATATACGACCTGGGTGGCGGCATCCTCGATGACAAAGAACTTAAGGCAGTCATACCGGGCGGGTCATCGACGCCGGTTCTGACTCCCGATCAAATCGATGTACCGATGGATTTCGAATCGGTGGCTGAAATCGGATCGATGCTCGGATCCTGTGGTGTGATAGTAATGCATGAGGACACGTGCATGGTCTGGGCTGCGACGAGGCTTGCGTATTTCTACATGCATGAGTCATGTGGGAAATGCACGCCGTGCCGCATGGGTACACAGTGGATGTATCAGATATTGAGCCGCATCGAGAGCGGTGAGGGAAGACCGGAAGATATGGATCATCTACTCAGCGCGTGCGACAACATCGAAGGACAGACACTATGTCCACTCGGTGATGCCGCTGCGATGCCTGTTCGATCATTCGCAAAGACATTTCGCGAAGAGTTCGAGTATCACATCGAGCACAAGAAGTGCATGGTGCAAAACAGCTTTCCGAGCTTTGGGCAATGAGTGAAATCAAGCTTACCATAAATGGCCGAGAGATTGTGGCAACCAAGGGTATGACCATCCTTGATGTTGCTCTCGAAAACGGTATCGATATCCCGACTTTTTGCTGGCATCCAAAATTGAAAACTGTCGGCGCTTGCCGCATATGTCTCGTCGAAATCGAGAAGTGGCCCAAGCTGCAGGTTTCCTGTGCCACGGATGCGACAGATGGAATGGTGGTCTTCACGAATAGCGATAGAGTTGTCAAAGCAAGGCAGGGTGTTATCGAGTTCATTCTGCTCAATCATCCTCTTGACTGTCCGACATGCGACAAGGGCGGGGAGTGCCCGCTTCAGAACGTGGTCTACAAGTACGGTATTGATCGCGCCCGCACAATCGAACCGAGGCAGAGATTCATCGTAAATGAAGATTCAACTTTCGATGACCTTCCGATAGGACCTGAGATTATCCGCAATCAGAACAGGTGTATTCATTGTTTCAGGTGTACACGTATGGTCGAGGAGGTTTTCGAAGAGGACGATCTGGGCTCGTATAATCGCGGACATATTACGGAAATACTTCCGCCGCCGGGACGTGAGATCAGGAATCTCTATTCCGGAAATGTTGTCGAGTACTGCCCTGTAGGTGCACTGACCAATCGCGACTTCCGTTACAAGGTCAGAGTCTGGTTGACGGAACAGAAGAAGACGATCTGCAATTTCTGCCCGGATGGCTGCAATCTGACTGCATGGACGTTTCGTGACAAGATATACCGCACGACGTCTCGACGCAACGATCGAGTCGATGATGGATTCATCTGTGATATTGGACGTTACGGTTATCAGTTCGTGCATCATCCGGACAGGCTCACATCGCCAATGATAAGGCGCGGCGGCGAACTGGTTGAGTGTACCTGGGACGAAGTCTATGATGCCATTATCTGCAAACTGAAATCAATAAAAGAGAAGCTCGGCCCGGAGGGAGTCGCATCACTCGTCGGTGAGGACTGCTCCAATGAAGACTACTATGTGATCGGCAAGTTCCTGAGATCAGTTGTCGGATCTAACTCAATAGACCACAGACTTCATCGAAAGAAGAAGCTATCGTACGGTGAGGATCTCGAGAAGCTGGGTATCGTCGGTACGAATCTGACGATCGATGACCTCGAATCGCCCGACCTTTTCGTGATTGTTGGGTCTGATCTGCACAGCGAGAATCCGATATCAGCCTTGAGGCTGTTGAAGGCCAAACGGAACAACGATGCCAGGCTTGTGCTGATTAATCCTGTGCCGAGCCGCTTGTCGCGCTCAGGCACGGAGTACATTCACAAGTGCAATACCGAAGTGCAGTTGATAACCTGCCTCGCACGCATTATTGTGCGGGAGAAACTGTACAACGCGGATGAAACCGGTCTCGATGACAGGCAGATCGAGAAATTCCTGAACGATACGGATGACTTCACTATCGAGAACGTCAGTGATGCTTCGGGTATCTCGAAGGATGATCTGACGCTACTGGCAAGGCAAATAGCAGAGGCAAAGCGAGCCGTGTTCATTACTGGACGACACGTTTCGCTTCACTATCGGCGGGATATGGTGTTGACGGCGCTCTTCAATCTTGCCCTTATCACGAACAACCTTCGAGGTGACCCGAAGGGGATTCTGGCGCTGCGAATCGGGTCGAATAATCGAGGTTGTTACCTGTTCGGCATGCGCCCAGATCGGCTTCCGATTAACAGGAGAGTTGATGAGAAGGACTCGCTGTCGTCAGATTGGCTGACCGGTGTCTCCGACAGGAAAGGCGCGGACACTATCGACATCCTGCGTCAGATAGAAGAAAGCAAGGTGGAACTCACTTTTGCGGTTGGGACTGATCCGGTAACGTCGTATCCCGACTACAACTATATATGTTCCACACTAACAAAGCTTGACTTTCTTGTAGTCGCCGATCTCTATCTGACTGAGACAGCAAAAATCGCCGATGTTGTTCTCCCGCTGTCGAGCTGCATGGAAACGTCGGGTAGCTTCTGCAACTGGGAAGGACGAGTGCAGATTTTCGAGCAGGTCGTGAATCCGATCAGTCTGTCACGGCCCGCATGGCAGATATTTACAGACCTTGCAGCCAGACTCGAAGTTGAGTTCGGTTACAAGAGCGGCGAGGATGTTTTCAACGAATTCGCACCAATGATCTCAGGAGATACGAAGTTGAACTTCAGGACAGTTCCTGAAAGTGGGATATGTGTTCCATCCGCTACACCTGTGAATAGATCAGCAGGATTGCAACCTGTTTCTGTCAGGGCTCCTGAACTTGACCAGAAACACGAGTACGTACTCATAACCGGAAACGGCGATCATCACATCGGCAGGAACAGAACGACACGCTCCGAAAGCCTCAACAGATTCCAGAGTGAGCCATACGTCGGTCTTTCCGAAAGAACTGCAAATGAGCTTGCTCTCTCTGACGGCGACCTCGTGAAGGTCGAAAACGACTTTGGAAAGATTGTTTGTGTAGTGAAATATATCGATGGGCTGAGGGATGATGTCGTCTGGATTCCGGACAACTTCCCGGAAATTTCCGCGAATGTTCTGAAGAATCGTGAGATCGAAATAGACATGGTGAGCCTCGTGAAGGTATAGCATGAACTGGACGCTGATTCTCATACAGGTAGTCAAGGTTATCGCGGTATTTGCCGTGCTGCTCACGTGCTGTGCATGGATGACCTGGCTTGAACGCAAACTGGTCGCCAGAATACAGACGCGGTTGGGACCGATGAACACCGGCTACCAGGGACTGCTCCAGCCGATTGCAGACATGTTCAAGCTCATATTCAAGGAGGATATCACGCCGGGGCACGTCGACAAGTGGATATACAATCTCGCTCCGCTAGCGGCTTTCATTCCGGCAACGCTATCGATCGCAGTTGTTCCGTTCGGTGACTCGATCACGCTGTTCGGCGAGCGGATCGATCTTGTGATATCGAATCTGAACGTCGGTATCCTTTATGTCCTGGCTGTTACGTCGCTCGGTGTATACGCGCTCATCATGGCGGGCTGGTCGTCGAATTCCAAGTACTCGCTGCTGGGTGGATTGAGATCGGCCGCGCAGATGATTTCTTACGAAATCGGGATGGGACTCGCAATCGTAGTCGTTGTCCTGATGTCCGGCACTCTCAATCTTGTCGAGATTGTCGACAAGCAAAGCTCGGTGCTTGACTGGTTCGTATTCAAGAATCCGGTCGCGTTCGTTATCTACTTCATCTGTGCCATAGCTGAGACGAACCGCAACCCGTTCGATTTGCCTGAGGCCGAGAGTGAACTGGTGGCGGGCTATAACACCGAGTACTCATCGATGAAATTCGGGATGTTCTTTGTGGGTGAATACGCGAATATGATTACCGTTGGCGCGATTGCTACGACACTCTTTTTCGGCGGATGGCATGGGCCGATACTGCCGCCGATCGTTTGGTTCGCTATCAAAGTCGCGGTATTCGAAGTCTTCTTTATATGGATGAGAGGAACGCTCCCCAGGCTCCGTTACGATCAACTGATGGCGTTCGGGTGGAAAATTCTGTTGCCATTGGCCGTACTGAATGTCCTGGTAACAGCGTTCTTTAAGCTGTAGAATGAGTCTTTATGTTTGAGTTTTTGAAAAGAACTTTCATTGCGATACCGATAGGGTTCTACACAACCCTTAAGAATATGCTCCGCAAACCGGTTACGTTCCAGTATCCCAAAGAGAAAGTGCCGATGTACCCTCGCTATCGCGGACTGCATTTTCTCGAACGGTACGAGGACGGCAGCGAGCGGTGTGTTTGCTGCGGGCTTTGCGCGGCCGCGTGTCCATCGGACGCAATCTATATGGAGCCGGAAGAGACTGAGAATGACGAACGAAAGGCGCGTGTGTACGAGATCAACGAATTGCGCTGCATTTTCTGCGGCTTCTGCGAGGAAGCCTGCCCGGAGGAGGCAATCTTTCTCGGCAAGGAGTACGAGTTTTCGGATGACGACAGGGGGAAGATGATTTATACTAAGGACGATTTGCTTGTGAAGTGGCCACGCGAAAAACCATCGCACATCAAGTTCATTCGCGAGAAACGCCGGCCATATTTGAAATAGTAGGAACTGAGGATCGTTTACGTGGAACTTGCCGTCTTCATATTAGCTGCTTTGGCATCGGTCGGATGCTGTCTGATGGTCATCACACAGAAGAACCCGGTGAGGGCGGTGCTCTTTCTGGTTATGGCATTCGTCGCGCAGGCTGTCCTCTTCGTGCAGCTGAGTGCGCTATTCGTAGCTGTACTTCAGATAGTCGTATATGCCGGTGCGATCATGGTTCTGTTCCTGTTCGTAATAATGCTTCTGAATCTTCGCCGCGACGAATTCGGCAAGGATAGTCATAGTTTCCAGCGATGGGCGGCGATGATACTCGCGGGTGCGCTTGCAGTGGAACTGATTCTCGTTGTCGTCAACAGGACTGGCGAAGCCACAGGCGTTTCCACTTGTCCGGCTGATTTTGGCTCCGTGGAGTCTGTCGGTGAGCTTCTGTTCACGAAGTACCTGTTGCCGTTTGAGGCAACGTCTATGCTGTTGATGGCCGCATTACTTGGCGCCGTGGTTCTGGCCAAGAGGAAACTGGACGACTGATATGATACCGTTGGAATACTATCTCATCCTGTCCGCCGTAGTGTTCGCCATAGGTGTGGCCGGAGTGCTGATGTCGAGGAATCTGATTATTATTTTCATGTCGATCGAGATAATGCTGAATGGCTGCAACCTCGCACTGATCGCATTTGCGAGGGAGCTTGTCGATGTCTCGGGTCACGTGTTTGTTTTCATAGTTTTCGCAGTCGCAGCTGCTGAAGCTGCGGTGGGACTCGCCATTATTCTGGCGGTCTTCAGAAACAGGGAGAGCATGAACATAGATGATTAT
>DAOVLC010000042.1 GCA_030631455.1 Candidatus Zixiibacteriota bacterium | reverse complement strand
TTGCTGTCGCGGTTGTGATCTCCGTGGTTTTCGCGATTCTCTGGCTGATAGAACCTCGGATTATTGAGATAAGTCCAGCGCTATACACGACAATTAAATGGGTCGCCTACGCCTTCTGCGCGGTCGTTGCTCTCTGGTTACTGTTTTTTGTATTCTCGGCCGTAAGTGGCCTGTCGATACTCGGGAGACTCCTCGTAATACCGCTGCCCGTCAACTGGCTTCTGAATATAGCGCTGAGAGTCCGCAAGATTGTTGGCGTGTCGGCCGACAGACTTTTCAGTTCGTTTCTCAGAATTCACAATATCATTCTGCCGGGAAGAAGGCTTATTTCTCCCGAAGAGCTTCTCGTGCTTCTGCCGAGATGCCTGAGGCGTGATGATAATGTCTATATGAGATCACTTCGGGACAGGTACAAGTTCAAGATGGCGACAGCAGGCGGCGGCCAGCAGGCACGCCAGCAGATCAAGACCTCGATGCCGAAAGTGATAATTGCAGTCGCGTGCGAACGAGATCTGCTGTCCGGTTTTCTCGAAGTGAATCCGCACATTCCGGTGATCGGGCTTCCGATTATGCGCCCGGAAGGCCCCTGCAAGAATACCAAAATCGACAGGGAAGAATTGGAGTCCCTGATCAAGAAATTCCTGTCTGCTAACTAATCGCCGGTTGTTAGTGCATTACTCTGCGGTCAGGCAACCCCTGTGGTCAGTTCATTCAGTTGCCATGCAAGCTCGGTCAGTGCGAGTCTTGGTGGGACATTTCGGTAGAATAGTTTCTGGGTTTCGAGGAGTTCGATCATCGAGTTGCAGATAGCGTGGTGACCGCTATACTGAGCCGATATGCGTTCGAGATCATTCCTGTAATCACCGTTGAGGAGATAGCTGTCCGGCAGACCTTCGCTGAGTATTAGAATATCACGAAAGAATCCCTGCCACAATTTTATCATCGCAAAGACTTCGTCACGGTTCCGCATATCGATTGCTTCGTTCAGAGCCTCGAAGCTTGCGCTCTTGGAGCCAGTAGCTATTACGCCGAGAAGGCTTATTGCAATCTCTCGTCGTTCTGAGATGTCACTCTGAGACAGGCGGTACGCTTCCGAGAAACTGCCTTCCGATAATCTGGCATACCGCTTCGCATCTTCCTGCGACAACTCCTTCTTGTCGGTTAGATATTGCTCGATATATGACGCGGCCACCGGCACGAAGCGTACCTTCTGACAGCGCGAAACGACGGTCGCCGGAAGCCGTCTGATATTGTCGGTCAAGAGGATCAGCACAGTCATCGGCGGCGGCTCCTCGATTGTTTTGAGGAGGATATCGAAACTCGTGCTGGGTGCCCGTTCCACTTGCTGGATGATACATACCCGGTAGCCGCCTTCTGATGCCGTTATGCTCAGCGCCCTCTTCAGTTCCTTGACCTTTTCGATCAGGATATTGACAACCCGACCATATTCGACAGGCGCAAACGGCTCGTCGACCTTTGACTGGCGAAAAAACTGGGGGAGTTCGCCTGCCTCGGTCTTGTTCTTCGGCGACGGCATCGGGAAGACAAGATGCAGATCAGGGTGAATCAGTTTGTGGACTTTCCTGGCCGCCATCTGCCTCTCAGAGTCAGTGTTCCACTGCATGGAGAGAATCTCTGCTGCAAATGTGATTGCGGTATCCCACTTGCCGTAGCCCTCGATTCCAGAGAACATGTACGCCGAATGCAGCCGCCCTGATCTGAGCGCATTAGTCAGTAGCCTGCTGACAGTTGGCTGGTATGGTATGGAGAAGGGTTCAGGCATATTTCAAGATAGGTCTCGTGCTGTGGCAAGTCAATGATTTATACGCCTGACATCTGCGCCAGAGTCCTTTCACCTCGTCTCTTCATCACTCAGTGAGGGCATCCAAGGCTTTTCGCGCAGCTTGAAGCATTGGCTCTGTCGAGATCGGGCTTCCGACCGCTTCTTTCATCCACAAGTCAGGCGTAATCGAACCGAGCCGGCACATGCGTTCCATCTCTTCGGCTAAATTCTTTGTTTTCATGTACTCTTCGAGTTGAAATTGAATGATTGAACCAATCGGGTAACTTGGCAGATACAGGGCGCCGTCAATCATGTGCGAATAGATCGCCAACAATTCAATATCTCTGATTCCGAATAGCGGAGCAAAGAACTCGTTCCAGGTGTCTTTGGCGATGGTTATCACCGCATCTTTCAGTTCACCCGCGTCAGCATCCGGATGGTCGTACATCCAATTCCAGACTCTCATATCGACCAGCGCCACACCACCGATCTCATACGTTCCCCATATCTCATCAAGAACCGCAAGATGTTCGGAGTCTGGGTCTTCATTCGTCAGACCCAGCAGTTCCAGATCTCGCGTCTGAAAAATGAAAGCAAATGCCTCAGTGAAGGCCGTACTCGGAACACCTCGCAGAAGCGTGTGGTCGATCCTGTTCAGCGAAAACACCTGCTCGACATTGTGGCCGAACTCGTGAATCGCAATGTTGTAGCCTTTGTAGTCCATACCATCGGCGAGGACGCGAGTACGGAGTCGGGCTTTGTCTGTGCGGCGTCCCGGTCCCATAGCATGCCCGGCACCGCGCGACGGGTCGACCTCGATCTTCGATACCAGAAACTCAGCTGTAGAATCATCAAAACCGAGTTTCTTCAGGATACCGGGAAGGTCTGCCTGAAAAGCTTCAACCGTCGGATACTTCTTTCTGACTATCCTGTCCAGCTCATCTTCGCCAATGCTCGCGCGTGCCTTGAAGCCATCGTACCATATGTCGAAGGGAAGAAGCTTGCGACCGAGACGTTTTTCGATCAGTCGCCCAATTCCCGCAACGGTCTCTGATGCCAGGATTGATGTGAGTATCTGTTCGACTTTTTTCTCCGGCATCTCGCGATCGCGTTGGAATCGGCGATCAATGTGAGTGGGCATGTCAGGGAAATACTTATCAGCACCACGTTGTGCAAGAAATCCATTCAGCAGATGTTCATATCGGGCATCCGGCTCCCGTTCATTACTGACTGCATCCCCGGGATTGCCTTCACAGTCCCGACCTGAAGGCACGTCGCCGTCGACGATCGGCGCGATGGTTACCTCGTTTGTGGATAGCTTCCAGTCCACGCCCGGGTTGTTGATGACGGCGGCCGGGATATCCTGGTGTATGATTCTTTTCATTACCCGGTAGATCATCTTCTGCAGAGGCAGCCCATCCGCTTCCGAATAGAGAGCTTTGAGTTCGTCACGAAGATTCCAGTGCGTGATCAGCTTCATTCCTCTGGGAAACGGTCTGTTGCCGTCAGGCGTTAGAAGGTGATGCATGTATATGTTGTAATCAGCAATATAGGTGTCGGCAGTGATATAGGCCTCGGTGATCTTCTGCGAGACCTCCGGCGGAACACGTGACGAGAAGTTCTCGGCGAGCCTTGCCTGTGCCCACTGTTCCCGCGTCCATGTTGGCCCGAGTTCAAGTCGTTCTTCAAGCGTATACAGCGGGAAGTTCAGTAGCACGATGAAAGCAATCTTTGTTCTGAACATGTCTTCACTGAAATGCGCCGAAGGTGAGTATTGGGCGAGTGTGTAATCAATCGGCAGGATCGGACCGGTTTCGACAGCGAGATGCCATGAAAGATCGCGTCCCAGCTCTCGAAAATGACCGAATATGCTGGCCAACGTCGCCTCGAAACGATCCGCTGTCTGTTGTCGCAATTGGATGTCGACAATGTAATTCTCGCCGCAGAACTGCGCGAACTGATCCGGGCTGCCGTCATCTTCCTGCCAGAATCTGGCCACCTGCCTGACTCCGCGTTCATAACGTTCGAGTTCGCCGTCCCCATGTGTCGACGCAAACTCGTCAACCAAAGTCATTATCTGAGAATCACTCACATGAGTACTCTGAGCCATTGTGACCTCCACTCCAATAGGTGCGAACCAAATGGAAATAGCGAAAATCAAAACAAGAGACAGTACGTTTGCCATTCGGAAGGCGGTTTTAAGATTAATCGGATCACTGCCAGGGACGTTCATAGTTGTCCTCCTACATATCTGCTTAGGGCAGTTGCCTTAAGGTCGTAACAGAGACGCCGGCCATCATTGACTGCCCTGCAATTATCATCTCTTAGATAGATAAGTCAAGCAGTTTGCATTTCACAAGCAGGAGAACCGGGAATTGATGTAGGCTCTCCTTGACATCAGCAGCAAAATCACTAAGATTGTCTGACGACACGAAAGGAATTAGACTTGACACTGCATTCGGTAGACTGGGCATTCGTAATCGGTTTTTTCATTCTATCGCTCGCTGTTGGTGTGGCTGTCACAAAGAGAGCCGGGCGAAGTTCCTCCGAGTTTTTTCTTTCGGGCAGGAACATGCCGTGGTGGCTGCTTGGAGTCTCGATGGTCGCCACCACCTTTTCGTCCGACACACCGAATCTCGTGACGGACATCGTGCGACAAAATGGTGTCGCCGGTAACTGGGTTTGGTGGGCGTTCCTTCTGACCGGTATGCTGACCGTGTTCGTGTATGCCAAGCTGTGGCGACGCTCCGGTGTGTTGACTGACCTTGAATTCTATGAGATGCGGTATAGCGGGAAGGCCGCAGCTTTTCTGCGCGGATTCCGGGCCGTTTATCTCGGAGTCTTTTTCAACATCCTGATCATGGCCTCCGTGTCGCTTGCTGCGATTAAGATCGGTGAGGTGATGCTGAACCTGAAGCCGGTTCAGACTCTTCTGATCGCGTCGCTGGTGACAGTAATCTACAGCATGCTCGGAGGGCTGCGCGGTATCCTGATTACTGACTTTTTTCAATTCATAATCGCCATGATCGGATCGGTAATCGCAGCCGTTGTTGTCCTTGGTTTACCCGAAGTCGGCGGGATGAATGGAATTCTGACGAGCGAAGCTATCGGAAGCAAGATCAATCTTCTGCCGGACTTCTCGAACACGGAAATGGTGATATCCCTGCTTATCCTGCCGTTAGCAGTACAATGGTGGAGTGTGTGGTATCCCGGCGCGGAACCCGGCGGTGGCGGGTATATCTCCCAGCGTATGCTGTCGGCAAAGAATGAGAAACACGCTATCGGTGCGACTTTCCTGTTCAATACGGCCTTCTATGCATTGCGGCCATGGCCATGGATCATCGTAGCTCTCGGCTCGCTGCTCGTCTTCCCGAGCCTTGAGTCCCTGCAGATAGCATTTCCACACATTGATCCGAGTGCGATCAGGCATGATCACGCCTATGCAGCTATGTTGACATTTCTCCCACGCGGACTCCTCGGGTTGGTGGTTGCGTCGCTGATCGCGGCATACATGTCGACTATCTCGACGCATCTGAACTGGGGATCCTCTTATGTGGTCAACGATATTTTCAAGCGATTCGTTCGCCAGGATGCTAGCGAGAGACAACAGGTGCTCGTCGGTCGCATTTCTACAGTCCTGTTGATGATCCTGGCATGCTTCATAGCTCTCCTGTTGAGCAATGCCCTGCAAGCTTTCCGTATCCTGCTCCAGATCGGGGCGGGTACGGGGCTGCTGTTTATCCTGCGATGGTTCTGGTGGCGGATCAATCCGTTCAGCGAAATCACTGCAATGGTCGTCTCATTCATCGTCGCCATATATTTTCAGTTTGTCCATCCTGCACTTGGATTCGAGGAAATATCATCCCATTTCCAACTCCTGGCGGGAGTTGGCATCACAACGTTCGCCTGGATAGGTGTCACGTTGATAACTGTGCCATCCGATGCACAAACATTAAGAGCATTCTATCGGAAAGTAGGGCCGGGTGGACCGGGTTGGAAGAGGGTGATCGAACAGGCAAAACGTGACAACGATCCGATTGATGAGGCCGCTCGAAAGTGGGACGTGCCTCTGGGGATTCTCTGTATGGTATTCGGCTGTCTCGCGGTGTACGGCACACTCTTCGCTACCGGCTACTGGATCTACGGCAATTACTTCCCGGCGATTGCTCTGACGGCTATAGCAGTAATCGCATCCGCTCTACTGGTGAAATCATGGGGGAAACTTCGTGTGGGGTCTTAGCAGACAGGTTATCCCTGCCTGAACTCTTCCAGTATTCGGTCAAGCGTTCCGACCAGCAAATCAGCATTTGCATCGCTAAAGACAAGCGGTGGTTTGATCTTCAGGACGTTGTGCAATGGACCATCGGTGCTGATTAAAATCCCGGAATCTTTCATTCTTTCGACGATATATGACGCATGCGCGGATGCCGGGGCAAGCGTCTGTCGATCCGTTACGAGTTCCACACCGATGAATAAACCCAGTCCCCTCACATCGCCGATGAGCGGGTGCTTGTGCATAAGATTCTCGAGTCCAGCTTTGAGTCGTGCGCCAACACGACGAGCGTTTTCCTGCAGGTTTTCATCTTTGATGACATCCAGCACGGCCAGCCCCACCGCACAGGAAACCGGATTGCCGCCATACGTATTGAAGTATTCCATCCCGTTGTCGAAAGATGCCGCAATCTCAGGTGTTGTCACTACAGCCGCCACAGGATGGCCATTGCCCATCGGCTTTCCTAAAGTCACAATATCTGGAACCACGTCCTGCGTCTGAAATCCCCAGAAGTGCGAACCGACCCTGCCGAATCCCACTTGCACCTCATCGGCAATACACACACCACCGGCATCCATAATGTGCCGGTATACTGCCTGTAGATACCCATTCGGAAGCACTATCTGCCCTCCGCAACCAAGCAACGATTCACAGAAGAATGCACATACATTCCGTTTCTCTGCATGCATCTGGGCAACGGATTCACGAACATGTTCGGCATAAGCCTTGCCCGGATTCGGGTGATCGGACTTGTAGATTCCGCGATACACATCCGGCATAATGACCTTATGTACATGGGATGGAGGACCTTTTCCGCCGGGACCATCGAACTTGTATGAGCTTATGTCGATCAATGAAGCTGTGTTGCCGTGATATGCTCCCTCCACGACAACGAAGTCGGTGTTTTTTGTGTGAGCTCTGGCGAGACGAATAGCAAGCTCGTTGGCTTCACTGCCGGTGCAGACGAAGAAACACACTCCGAGAGGGTCCGGCATCGTGGCGCAGAGTCGTTCCGCATACTCCACCAGCAAATCGTGAAGATATCGTGTATTGGTGTTCAGCAGCGCCATTTGGCGTTGTGCCGCCCCGACGACCCTCGGATGGCAGTGACCGACATGGGGGACGTTATTGACCGCATCGAGATAAGCCCGGCCGGTATCATCGTAGAGGTATTGCATAGCACCCCGGACAATCTTGAGCGGGCGTCCGTACGATATACTGAGCGATCTCCCAATATACTGCTCCCGCTCCATCAGGATATCCTCGCCGGTTCTGCCGCCTGCCGGGAATGAACCATCAGGTATTGCAAGTATGATATTCGGGTCCGGGCATATACTCAGCCAGATATCTCTTTGACTGGGCATGCAGAATCGTGGGAAGTCGCCAGTTATGTCAAGCATGTCTGCGATAAGTTGAAAATGCAGGTGGTGAAGCTGGCTGTCGTCTAAATCCTGATCCGCGACTCTTCCAATCTGATCTCCGCTCTTAATCGAATTGCCAGCGCATAGACCTTCGAGCGAATCTTCACTAAGATTGCCATACAGTGTGAAGAACGGTGAGCCATCGTCAGTCTTGTGCTGAAGGATAATCGTGGAACCGTGTTCGTAATGTTCCGAAGCGTCGGAGAAGCTATGGATAATGCCCTCAAGCGGTGCATAGACATCTGTGCCCGCATCCAGAAACAGGTCAATCCCAAGATGTATCGTCTTCTCCTCCGAGACCTCGCTACTGTCGGAATCGGCCTGGCTATCAGCATATGCGTAACGCGCCTCGTTGTGTCTGCCGATGCCGACCAGGGCATCTGCCAAGTCCATCTTGTCTTTCAAAGTCCTTCCGACCGCTCTCATATCTGCTACATCTGTATCGCAGCCGAAATCAGGACTGCCGATACTCAGATCAAATACACAAGTA
This sequence comes from Candidatus Zixiibacteriota bacterium, assembly GCA_030631455.1. GTDB lineage: Bacteria > Zixibacteria > MSB-5A5 > JAABVY01 > JAHJOQ01 > DAOVLC01. The sequence continues at coordinate 709 of DAOVLC010000042.1, read as the reverse complement.
CTCGCTGACCGCAGATCATGTTTGGTCACAGGACCGATTCTTTCCTCTGCTTGCTCTAACCAGTTGCTTATGGCGTGACTCTGTGGACAAGGGGGCAAGCTACACGCGTGTCGAAAAACGTAGTTCGCCCAATTGGGACTCATGTCGACCAGACATTCCAGGAGCTGCCATGCAGATTTCTCGCTGATTCTGAGATACTCGTTATCCGGTTCAAGTTCTTGCTGGCAGGCAGATATAGTCACGCTCATCGACAACCTGAGACATGCCAACGTGAACAGCAACTCAATTTCCAACTCCGTCAGCGGCAAAACACCATTGTAGCCCTTCACGACATGTGCGGCTGCGGATATCGGGTCTTCTTTTCCAAGCATCACATACGCAATCGCAACTGCAAGCTCGTTGACGGTGTGCGAATGCACGGCGTCGCCAAAATCGACGATCCCGGTCACCCTGCGGCCGATCATTTCCTCACCGCTTATGTCAGGCAGTGCAGTGATGATGTTGTGGTCGTTGCCATCGTTGTGGATGAAGCTCTGACGAAGCTCATGCTGAGCCGGCTCGACGAATGTCGCGAACTGCTTGAGAAAATGCCCTGCAATCGATCGTCTTCGGGAATCGGCGATATGGTCGATGTTGCCGCTGATTACGACACCGGCGTTCTTGAGGTCCCAATGGAATTCCCGATGAGCGGCATGATGCGAGAAGTCCT
>DAOVLC010000086.1 GCA_030631455.1 Candidatus Zixiibacteriota bacterium | reverse complement strand
CACCTGGCTGACCGGGGCAAGCCTGGCAGGTATCACGTTACTCTTCGGCTTTTCCGGGTATATGCTTCCATGGGACGAGCTGTCGTTTTTTGCAACGCGCGTCGGGATTTCGGAAGTAGCCAAGACGCCCTTTGTGGGTGAGTGGCTCGCTACATTGATTCAGGGTGGACCTGATGTCACTATTGATACCATTGGACGATTCTATGTTCTGCATGTAGTTGTGCTCCCCTTGACTATTCTTGCCGTAATTGGCGTTCATTTGTTTTTCATCCAGGTGCAGGGAGTCAGTGAGCCCGACACTTTTGCAGCCCTGCCGAAGGAGAAGAAGCGGTACCACAAGTACTTTTCGGAGTTTCTATTCGCAGAGGTTCCGATCTGGCTGTTCATGAGCGCCTTGCTAGTCGCCTTGTCCGCAATCTTCCCGCGAGAGCTTGCGCCGGAGGCTGAACCGAGTGCTTCCGCACCGGTCGGGATCAAACCGGAGTGGTATTTTCTCTCACAGTTTCAACTCCTTAAGCTGTTTCCGGGCAGTATTGAGCTGCTGGGTCTAATGCTATTGGGACTGATACCACTGAGCTTGGTTGTCCTTCCGTTCATCGATCGGACCGTCCCGGTCGACGCCCGGGGACGATTGGTAACTAAGCTCGGCATCGCTGCCGTAATCGGGCTTGTCGCGGTGACAGTGTGGGGATGGTTGTCATGATAATAACTGGAATGGCCATGGCTATCAGGAGAGATTCGTGAACTACCCTGTCTGGGATGTTCCATTCATAGGAAGTGGCCTGGTGGTCGCGATCATCGCCATTATCCACCTTCTCATATCACATCTGGCGATAGGCGGCGGCGCCTTTATTTTTGTGGCAGAGTTATGGTCAGACCGTCAGAAGAACGGGCAGCAGATTCGCGACTGGTTGCACGAGTACGCTACGTACTTTTTGGTTTACACCACCGTCTTTGGAGCGGTGACAGGAGTTGGTATCTGGTTCGCAATCCAGCTGGCCAATCCCGAGGGCACCAGCTTGCTCATACATCAATTCGTGTTTGCCTGGGCGATTGAGTGGGTCATGTTCCTCGGCGAGCTAAGCATACTATATCTCTATTACTATGGATGGCAAAAGAACTCTCGGCGAATGCAGTTATGGCTGGCTGGTCTGTATTTCGTTACCGCCTGGGGCTCGCTTTTCGTGATCAACGGCATTCTGACTTTCATGCTGACCCCGGGAGCATGGACTCTTGCCAACACCAGCATCCTAGCTGGCTTCTTCAATCCCGGCTTTTTGCCGTCGCTGCTAATCCGAACACTCGTGATGTTCATGGTGGCGGGACTCTTTGCCATAATTGTGGCAGCAAGGGTCACCGGAGATGATAATCTCAAGGAACGCCTGATAGGTTTCTCCACCAAGTGGTTAATCCCGGGAGCCCTCATTATTCCGTTTCTGCTGCTGTGGTATTGGGTTACTCTTCCCGATAGTGCAACGGACCTTATCAGGGGCGGTGTGGTTGGCGTGGAAGGCGGCAGGTTGGAGATTATCACCCGGTATTTCTGGCTTGCTCTGGTGTCCGGTGCTCTTATAGTCGTTGGGGCTCTGCTGATCGCGATCAAACCAAGGGTGATCTCAATGACCGGAGCTATCGCTCTCTTTCTCATTGCGCAGTTCGGTTTTCTCGGGGCGGAGTTTGCCAGGGAAATGGCGCGCAAGCCTTATGTAATCTACGGTGTTTTGTACTCCAACGGATTGTGGAAGCACAATGCTGTGAATGAAAACTATATGCAAAGACCCTATCTTGAAACGGCGCGCTGGGACCCGGAGGTTAGTCTGCTCAGCAGGAGTCATGGCGAATGGGTGTTCAGGCTCCAGTGTGTGGGTTGCCACACCCGAGACGGCTATCGGTCGATAGAAGATCGCACTTCCGACTGGGACGCACAGTTTGCTTACAGGTGGTTGAAGACGATGCACGAGCAGGGCGTGATGCCGCCTTTCCAGGGCAATCGCGAGGATAGAGCCGCGTTGGCGGCGTATCTGATGTCTCTGCACGATCGCGAAGTTGCCGCCGCTGACATCCTAGCAACCGATACGTTGGCGCGAGGCGTCGCGGAACCGGTGCGGGATGAAGCAAGTGAGGCAATGGAGGAGCAGCAATGATTGTAGTCGGAGCGCTCGCGATGCCACTGCCTGATACGCTCGGTTATGCGGCGCCGGTTTGGGTTCTGCAGGGTCTGTCATATTTCACACTGTCGTTACATCTGCTGGCAATGAACTTTACGATTGGTGCATGTTTGCTGCTGATCTGGACGCATTTCCGCAACAGGGCGGGGCATGCAGGCGTGAAGCATTTCTTCGGATCGAGTCTTCCGCTTGGTATGTCCTATGTGATTACTCTTGGCGTTCCTCCGCTGTTGTTCGTTCAAGTGCTGTACGGGCAACTCTTCTACAGCTCGTCAGTGCTTATTGGAGCGCTATGGATACTGGTGATCCCGGCCGTTCTGATTGCCTATGCTGCCTTCTATTATCACAAACTTCAGCGTGAAGCCAGACCTCGCTACCAGTGGGCCGTAGTGGCTGTTGCGACTACTCTGCTGCTATGTGTAGGATATATCTATGTGAACAACCTGACTCTTTCGATGTCGCCTGATAAGTGGCTTAGAATATACGAGGCACATCCGGGTGGTGGAATCCTCCATCACGGAGAGCCAACGGTACCGTCGCGTTACCTGCTGTTCTTGTCCGGTGCATTTGCAGCCGCAGGCGTGGCGTTGTTGTGGCGTGGAGCGTTTCTTTTCAGGTGGGGATACGACACCGAAGCTAATCAATCACAGAAACTCGGCTTCAGAGCATTCCTGTTGAGTCCGATGCTCTGGATCATTGCGGCTTCCTGGGTTTATTCCAGCAGACCCGAAGATATCAAAGCCATGTTCGTGTTCGACTCCACGATGGTATTATTAGCGGTAGGAGTGGTCTCAGCGCTCGTTGCAATTGCATTTGCGTACCTATCGGTGGGAAAACGGAATTTGCTCTTTCCGTTGCTGTCGTCGCTCGGCATATTCGGTGGCATGGTCTGCACGGTAGTTTTCCGAGATCAGGTGCGACTCGAGTATATAAAACCGTACCTTGATATTGCATCCATCCCAGTCAATGCTCAGTGGGGCATGTTGGCTCTGTTCCTTATGGCACTTGTGGTCGCTTTGGCTTTGCTTGTCGTGCTGATGGTCAAGGTGTTGCCTAAGATCGCCGAGGGCGCACGCGAGCGACTGGAGAAAACGATTGCTGCGGGTCGAACATAAATGCTTATTATAGTGTGGAAAGATCGATATATCCCGTTGTCAAGAGGCCGGCTTCGGGTTCCGACAATATAGAAGATACCAAGGAGGTTGAATGGCTGCGACTAAGAAAGGCGGAAAGTCGTCGGCGCAGCAGATTGGTCTGAGCGAGGAGACTCTACTCGGGCTGTACACCAGTCTGCTCAAGACGAGATTGCTCGATGAACGTTTCCGCAGACTATTCCGGCAGGGGCGCTTCGCCGGAACATATTTCTCGGCTGTGGGGCAGGAGGCGACCACTGTCGGCCCAACCTACGGTTTGCGAATAGAGGATATAATAGCGCCTTCACATAGGGAAATCGGTGCCAGTGTGACGAAGGGAGTGCCGCTGGTTATGATAGCCGCGCAGGTGTATGCACGCTCCATGTCACTGGACAAAGGTAAGAGTCACCCTTGTCACTGGGGATATAAACCACTCGGTGTTATTACGCCAGCTTCGACCGTTGCCGGGCAGACAATCGTAGGCACCGGCTGCGCAATGGGATTCAAGATACAGAAGAAGGATAACGTAGTGTTGGCGTTTTTTGGCGAAGGCTCCACATCTCGCGGCGGCTGGCATGAGGCGCTCAATTTTGCAGGCATTCACAAGTTACCGATAGTGTACATCTGCCAGAATAACCTGTGGGCAGAATCAGTGACGGCCACGCTGCAGGCTGGAATCGAGCACTTCTCCGACCGTGCCAGGGCTTACGGGTTTCCGGGGATCACGATTGATGGAAACGACGTTGTCCTGGTTCACAAAACCGCGGGAGAGGCCATTGCTCGCGCCCGAGCGGGGGAAGGGCCTACACTCATAGAATGCATGACCTATCGCTGGTACGGCCACTCTGAGATTGACCCGGCCGACTACAGAGCGCAGGAGGAGCTGGACAAGTGGAAGAAGAAGGATCCGGTACCCACGGCAGAGAAATTGCTGATGGAGCTGGGTGTTCTGACCACTCAGAAACGTGAAGCTCTGGCCGACGAGATCAACCAGGAAATCGATGAAGCCATAGATGCCTGCGAGAAAGGGAAGTACTCTGAGCCGGAAGAGGCATATAACGATGTGTACTCCGAGCAATTTCCGGTGAGAAGGGAAGAGGTTTGAGCAGATTGGAAAGAATGGTGAAGATATGAAGAAAGTAACTTATATAGAGGCGATCACGCAGGCGCTTGATGAGGAAATGGCGCGAGACGAGCGAGTCTTTCTGATTGGTGAAGATATCGCTGTCTACGGTGGCGTTTTCAAGGCCACCAAAGGTCTCCTTGACAAGTATGGCGCCGAGAGAGTGATCGATTCTCCGATATCCGAAGTGTACATCGCGGGCGGGTCGGTCGGCGCGGCATTAGTAGGTCTGCGCCCGGTGCCCGAAATCCAATTCGCTGATTTTATCACGCCTTCAATGGATATGATCATCCAGCAGATGGCGAAGATGCGATATCGTACCGGCGGGCAGTGGACCTGCCCTGTGACTATGAGAGTATGCTGCGGTGCCGACATTGCGGGTGGTCTGTACCACTCTCAGACCAACGAACAGTGGTTTGTGTCTCAGCCTGGTCTCATAGTACTCATGCCGTCCACACCCTATGACGCTAAGGGTTTGCTAAAGTCCGCCATTAGAGGCGATGATCCGGTAATCTACTTCGAACACAAACGCCTGTATCGTTGGATCAAAGAGGAGATTCCGGAGGATGACTTCACGGTGCCGATTGGGAAAGCGGCTATAAGAAAGGAAGGGACCGACCTCACGCTCGTGACGTACGGTTTGATGTATCACAGATCGCTCGAAGCCGTAAACTCTCTCGAAGAAGAGGGCATCTCAGTTGAGCTGATCGACATGCGTACTCTTCTGCCGTGGGATCGCGAGACAATCTTTGAGTCCGTCAAGAAGACTTCTAAGGTCGTTCTCGTGCAGGAAACTTCGAAGACCTGCGGAGTCATGGCTGAGGTGGGCGCCGCCATTGCGGAAGAGATGTTCGACTATCTTGATGCACCGGTGACGCGCGTGTGCGGTCTGGATGTTCCGGCTGTGCCGTTTGCGCCGCCAATGGAACATTTCTTCCTCCCAAACGCAGAGAAAATCACGCGTGCCGTAAAGAAAGTTCTCGAATATTGAGGTAAGAGAGATGGAGTATAAAGTTATTGTACCACCACTGGGCGAGTCGGTTGTCGAAGGGACAGTAGTCAAGTGGCTGAAAGCCGAGGGCGATCCGGTCAAAGTCGATGATGCGCTGGTAGAGATCATGACTGATAAGATCAACATCGAGATACCGTCGGCGTACGAAGGGACTATGACAAAACACCTCGTTCCAGTTGACACGGTCGTCGAGATCGGCGACGAAATCGCTGTCCTTGAAGTGGAAGGTGAAGTTACGGTTGCGAAGACGTTCGAGACTAAGCCGGAGTCTGGCGAGGAAAGAATTCCACGGGAGCAGGATGTAACCGCTCCGCCGAAGGAGTTTGTCGGTACTTTTGAGCACCACACCGACATGGGCATTCACGCTGATGAAGATGCGATCGAAGGCGGAATCAAGGCGGTCAGATCCTCGCCCGTAGTGCGGCGTCTGGCGCGCGAGCACTTTATCGATCTGCGCAAACTTAGCGGCACCGGCAGAGGAGGTCGTGTCTCAAAAGCTGACGTCATCAAGTATATCGACATGCGCCATCAGGTTGATACAATCCAGCCCGATTTCGTTTTTCCGAACGCTGAGCCGGAGGAAGTGATCCCGTTAGCAGGTGTTCGAAAGGTAATCGCCGAACACATGGTCGATTCGGCTTTCACTATTCCACACGTTACTACTTTCGACGAATGCGACATGTCGCAATTGATCGCCTGGCGCAAGAAATACGTCGACAAGATCGAAGAGAAGCATGGTGTCAGAGTCACGTTCATGCCGTTCTTCGCCAAGGCGATTGTTTTTGCTGCCAGGGAGTTCCCGTGGATTAATTCGACGCTTGAAGATGATGTCCTACACGTAAAGAAGTATTTCAACATCGGTGTAGCCGTTGCCCGCGAAAACTCGCTGATCGTGCCGGTCGTGAAACACTGTGAACAGAAGACGCTGTTGCAGATTGCCAAAGAGATGCGCGAGCTTGCCGAAAAGGCGAACGCCGACATGCTGAAGATGGATGAGATCACCGGTGGGACGATCTCGATAACTAACGCCGGGGGTATGGGTGCGACTGCCTCGACTCCGTTAATTGCCAAACCGCAGGTAGCTATCCTGGGCGTGCACAGTATTGCGGAAAAACCGGTTGCGCGAGACGGTGAAGTCGTTAT
>DAOVLC010000183.1 GCA_030631455.1 Candidatus Zixiibacteriota bacterium | reverse complement strand
TGGGGCTTTGAAGGCTGTAGAGAGCGGATTCTACCAGAGAGAGATTCAGAAAGCGGCATACCGTTATCAGAAGGCGGTTGAGACAGGCGAACGAGTGGTTGTCGGTGTCAATCGATTTGAGACCGAACAGCAGGCTGACCGGCCGATTCTGAAGGTTGACCCAAAGCTGCGAGAAGAGCAGACTCGGCGACTCGAAGAAGTGCGGCGCAATCGCGATGGTACCAGTGCCGATTCTGCGCTTGCCGCTTTGAAGAAGAAGGCATCGACAGATGAAAACCTGATCCCGAGTATCCTCGAATGCGTGGAGACATATTGCAGCGTGGGTGAAATCTCGAACGTATTCCGCGATGCCTGGGGAGAGTACACTGAATCGGTGGTCCTTTAGTATGAAGATATCGAAGCTGAATCATATTGCCATCGCCTGCCGCGATCTCGACAAGCATCTCAAGCTCTTTGGAGAGATCTTCGGAATGCCACTTGGCGACGTAGTGGAGGTGCCGTCTCAGGGCGTGAAGGTTGCTTTCATAGAGTTGCCGAATGTGAGAATTGAGTTGATAGCTCCACTCGATGACCAGGCGAATCTGAACAAGTTCCTTGAGAAACACGGTGAAGGGCTGCATCATATATCACTGGCTGTCGACGACATCAAAGCGGCCCTGATTGAACTGTCCGATAAAGGGGTCGGCGCAATCGACAAAGAACCGAGGCCCGGTGCCGACAACAGGCCGGTCGCGTTTCTGCACCCGAAAACGACCGGCGGAGTCCTGATTGAACTGGAGAAGGACTAAATGCCAATATCGCAAAGCCAATCTACAGTTATTGCCACCCTGGTTGTCGCCGTTTGTCTGTCCTGTTCAATGGTGCCGTCACATAATCTGTTCGCCGATGGCATCTACGACCGGGGAGAGCAAGGCCTGTACGAAGACAAGTCATTCTCTATCGACTTTGCGGCTGAACAGTGGAACGGGTATACCGAATACGAAATACGCGCAGGCAGTACAATATACGGCCCGACCGGAGAGATTGTCGATATCCGGAGCAGGCTGCGATTTCCAATTGAATCGATTCTGTTCAGGGTTGGTGGCGCCCTCCAAACCGGTCGCCTCAGGTTTGATGCGCACGCCAGCATCCAGGTGCAGAATTCTGAAACGGTTTTCAAGGACTGGGACACATATGACGGAAGCTCAGGCCGGAAGACTTTCATTTATGGCACCGCGATCAACAGCGGTAAACTCATCGGATTCGATGTGTCAGGGAGTTATCTCTTCCGCTGTGGGAAGATCGAATTCGGACCCGGGATCGAGTTCGCATTTCTCAGAATGGAATTTGACGATGAGACTCTGAAGCAGGTGGACTACGCCTATTTCGATACGCTAACCTGGTATCTCGAACCATATGAAACGCCACTAACCCACTTTGTCCCGGGTCCTGTTCTCAAATACAAGATCGATTACAAACTGCTCTATTTTGGCGGATCGGCAGCCTTGCAGTCTTCGTCAGGCCTGAAAGGCAAGTTCACGGTTATGGTCGCTCCTGTCTGCTGGGCAAATGATTTCGATGAACATCTACTGCGAGACAAAACTGCGAAGATTGCCTCAAGTGGCCGTGCTGGCTATGTCAAACTGGACGCCGGATACGATCTCAACAATTTCATTAGTGTATCCGCTGGGATTGCCTATCATGCGGTTAAAACGTCCGGGCCTCAAGATCAGAGGTCTCTCGATCTGCCTTTCGGAGTAATCAGAGACATACCTGCAAAGACGACTGCGGAGTGGATGACAGTCGGTGTGGAACTAAGCCTCAACCTGACACGATTGAGCGGTAGGTAAACCCTGTTTATGCTATGAAATTGGTTTTCTCGGGACACCACAGCGACAGTAAATGGTACATCTGCCCGTCGATTGCTTGAGTTCTTCCTGCAATAAATATGATTACTCAAGCAGACCCTTGATCATCGAACCAACTAACAGAGCAAGGAGTGCCGATAGGAGGGTCCCGATCAAGACAAATTCCGAAAACTCCCGTTTTTCCAACTCCTTGAATCTTAGCAGGCCCTTAGCGGCGAGAACGAAGCCAATGGCGGCGATTTCATTGTTCAATATCAAGAAGTAGATTATTACTCTCTCAAGAACGCCGATGAGTTTACCTGTTCTATATTCGGAGACTCGATTCGGTTTCGATTCAGGGTCAGAGGCAGAAGGGTGGGGTAGTATTTTGGAAACTCGAAGCTGATACCTAATGATGTAATTCACCTCATTTATCACCAGCAGGAATCCCATCACTTGGACATTGATAGCTGAGAAGTTGGCTTTCTCACTCCAATCCAGCAGGACCGAGTAATTTCTCAGTTGTTGTAGAAACGCGATTCGGTCGTAGCTGAACTCCAGACCGATCCACTGGGAGAGAAAGATCGACGCCAGAATGATATTGACAAGTAGTGAGGAAAGCCTCACCACGTCGAGATTCTGCCACTTCCTTTCCAGAAGCGAAAAGCCGAAGTTAAATGCAGCCAGGAGAATGAACAGAACCCACAAACCATAATCAAATTGAAGGATAAGAAGTCCTGCGATCTGCAGCAGAGTCATCAACGTAGCAGCCTTCAGTGGCACCGGAGTGTCGCCGGGTAGGAATAGCAGCCTGCTCACAAGGATGACATTCAGTAAGTAGTAAAACTCTGGAGTCATTCATCCAAGCTCGCGTTGATTATTGTGGTTACGGAATTGAACAGTCCGAGCATTGTTCTCAAGTCCTCAGCATTGATCGCTTTGTAGATGGCCTTATCTGATAGCCCCAACGCGTTGGCGATATTCTTGACCGGAATCTCATTGCCCAGCATTCTCAATATCTGGAAGCGGTTCTTTTTCCACTTCCGTGCCGCATGAGAGGTTAGACAGAGGCTATGGTTTATCAGTTCAGAGCAAGGATTACCAATGCCGACGATCTTGAACAGATGAGGTGTTCTTTTCAATTCTCTCATCGCCGATCTAGCGTTGTGAAACGCAGGACCATCCATCCCTATCGCTTGCTCCCGGATCAGAGGGGTACTCAGTGTGCCAACGCCGATTGCAAAACGAACTTTCTCAGGGTGCAAAATCTCCAGAATCGACACAGCATCAAGGAATATGTCATTTCCCTTGCTGAGCACCGCCTGAAACTCGTCTCCTAGCGTAATAGTGTACGGTGAGTCCAGAGCTGCATTGCTGTGGTTCAACAAGCGGATAACTCCTGCGAGCTTTTCCTGAACCTGAGCTCTGTCAGCAATCTTGGTGGAGGACACGATGTCTCCGATTACCGCTATTCTTCTTGTGCGATTGCCCATGACTATGGTTGAAACCTCAGTTTCTACCAAAACAGTTGATTTCACCGTATTCAACTAAATCGGTAGAATCACTGATCTCCTTAGCTCCTCGACATCCTTTCAAACCGCTAAGAAAGATTGTGCCGATCCACTGGTCAATATATCCGAGCATCTGATACGAAAAATAGGATATTTGAATCAGTCCATCAAGTGTTTTATATCGTGGATCGGGGTGGATTGATGCGCAGATGATTAATCGAATCCTGAATCCGAATCGTTGCTGGCTCCTATAGGTCTGAGCGGCAGCTGTTCTCCAGCATTAGAGCCTACTTAAGACCTGTCGAGCCAGCTTCGAGTTCCAGAAGATATTTCTTGCGTCTGACTCCACCACCATACCCGCCGAGGCCGCCGTTGGATTCGATTACACGGTGACATGGCACAACTATCGATATGTAGTTAGCGCCATTGGCTCTGCCAACAGCTCTTGATGCGCGAGGTTTGCCGAGCAGGTCAGCCATTCGGCCATAGGTTCTCGTCTCGCCGTAGGGGATAGCGAGAAGTTGCTCCCATGTCTCTCTTTCAAACGGTGTTCCCTTGATATCGAGCGGTACGATGAACCGGGTGAGCTTTCCGGCAAAGTACTCGGTTACCTCTTTCTCAAGCTCGTCGAGATGTTTGCTATCGCCTGGTGACAGCGGCAGTTTGTATCGCTTCTCGACCCTCTGTTTGATGCGTTCCACTCCGCCGCGGTCATGCCATTCGAGAAAGCAGACGCCGTTCTCGGTGGTTCCGGCGATCATCTCGCCGAGCGGGCTTATGATATCTCTGAAGAGAATCCTATCTATTGGCATATAACCTCCCTGGCGGTCGACCGAACTGTTTCGCGAATGCGTCACGAAATCCGCTGGCGGATTCATACCCACAATCATAAGCAGCACTCAGATAATCGCGGCCTGATTCGATCAGGTCTCTTGCATGATTCAAGCGCAGCCTGCGATGGAAACCCAAGGGAGTGGTATCAAGATGAGTTTTGAAGTAGCGCCTGACTGTGGAGATATCGTGTCCGGTCATCTGAATCAGTTTCATCTCATTCAGCTTCTCAGTTCGATTCTCTCTCATGAACTTCAGAACTTCGTGGAGCCATGTCGGAAGAACATCCGGATATTGCTCGGACTTGCATCGTTTGCATCCTCGCAGTCCTGCACTGATCGCTTCCTCGCGGGTGGCAAAGAAGACGACGTTCTCGATCTTTGGGAGTTTGGCTTTGCAGGATGGCAAACAGTAGATGCCTGTCGATATGACGCCGACATAGAATCGACCGTCGTACGAGGCGTCGTTGTGAGACATCGCATCGACCATTTCCTTGTAGTTTGGCTCCGACATGAGACTAAACTACGACCATG
>DAOVLC010000411.1 GCA_030631455.1 Candidatus Zixiibacteriota bacterium | reverse complement strand
GGATGGAGGATTTCAGTTTCTTCAGCGATGTTAGCGACGATTCTATCTACTGCTAGTGCACCGGCCACCGTGAACTCGCAGTAGATAGAATCGTCGCTAACATCGATGAAGAAACTGAAATCCTCCATCCGATATCTCTCTACGACCATTGCGATCCGGTCGGCGTCTTCACGCTCAGTGTTGAGAAATGTGTACTCGCATCGAATTATGTTGACCATGGCGGGGTCAAGCTGTCGCCTGGCAGTGCACGAAATCAAAACAGGCAAGAGGAGAATCATTACGAGCAGCGCAAGGGCAGTGGTCTGCGAAAGTCGGATCGGTTTCATGCGAGGATTGTAGGGAGGCTCGGTGCGGGTGTCAATAAAAAGATTTCACGCCCCATAGCCTTCACCCCGTGAGATAATTCTCCAGTCTGTTTCTTATGTATCGTTTCCCCCAAGATGTCTTCAGGTACTTCTCTCGCCTCGTGGCATCCGCCCGATCCAGACAACCTTCAAAATGAACCAGCTTCATCGGTAAACGATTTCTTGTTGATCGCACTCTTCCTGCGTTATGGATGACTAATCTCCGCTTCAGATTGTTCGTGTAACCGACATACTTGTTGCCATCCTTCTCGCTTAATAGAACATAAACATAGTAATACATAGCCTATCTCACGGGGTAAATAGTCAATCAATCCCGGACACAACGAACAGACATACCGTTTCGCTTATGGTGGCTGAAACGGAGGACCTGCGAATAGTCGTAAGTCACGGCCCGGTACCACACGTCGTCACCATCATCGTCGTCCGTAGAAGACCAAAACTGGGCGTGCCTACCCACATCGCTGAAAGTACCATTGATGTGGCGGGAACCGCCAGGCAGCGCGGTAAAACCACTTTCATTGGTAGCGCCTGTGTTAGGTGAGTTCCAATGAATTGTGCCGGCTTCCTTCAGCTTGCCCCCCTCATCAGTGCCGCGCCACCAAGTAGCGTCGGCCTCAGCCGCACTCATCCCCAGATACATCTCCAGTTGCTTCCACTCAGCATCTATCGGCACATGCCAACCTGCCGGAGCAATACTCCTGCTGTCGTCTACCGCATGCCAGTTGTATAGTCTGCCATAGGTGGAAACATTAGCCGGATTATTGTCATATTCGCAGTAGGCTCCGGTAGATAGCCCGGACCATGTACCGGCATTAGTCACATGGGGAATCGGATCGCCATTGCGATAATGGGTAACCTTCAGATTCTCCGCCATCCAGCACTGATCGCCAATGACAACTGTCTGGTACAGGTTGCCATCGTAATCAGTCACTGTCGGTGGACAGTCAGGTGCACAGCATCCAGGGTCAGGAGCTGGCCCGCCGCTGAAGATGTAAGCGATGAGAAAGACGACATCGTCGATATCGATACCACCGCTGTCGTCGACGTCGCCGCAGACATAGGGATCCGCGGCTGCGATCGCAGTCAGGACTACAAAAGCGATTGCAATCGTGAGCTTGAGCAGACTACCGTTCTTACGCATGACTATATCCCTCCCGGAATAGGTTAATCCGATATTCCCCACATCAAATTCATGAGTGGTTACAATTCCCAATAATCCTGTTGCTGTTAATCCAGTTGCAAATGAATAATACTACTTTCGAGTACTTCACGCAAGTGTTTATTCGCGTCATCTGGAGGATTTTACTCTTGGTTACAGGGGCTTCGTTAGATCAGCGAAATGTCGAAACCACCCTTCGAAAACTCAGGACATGCCAGGGTTTCGACCTACTCAACTTGTCGGGTTGAGTATAAGGATTAGGGGTTCAGGTCGACAACGGTGGCTCCCCATGACCCACCTGAGCCTTCTTCGTGACGATATGATGCGACTCTCGGATGCTTGTCGAGAATCGAATGCACGATGCGTCTCAATGTACCGGTCCCTTTGCCATGAACGATTCTGATCTGTGTTATTCCCCGTTTGAGACACTCGTCAATGTAATCCGGCACGAGATCCTTGATATCGCGAGGAGAGAACGTATGCAGATCGAGCGTACCGTCGATCGGGTATTCTTTCGGCTCGTCGTTATCCATAAGATGCCATCGCAATGACTGCAGCAAATACATTCCTGCACCCGGACCTGCGAAGCTCGCCTGCCGCTTCATTGAGAGTCGCTCCCGTCGTAGTGACATCATCGATGAGGAGAATTCGCTTGCCGGCAACTGCCCCGGCATCTTTGATCTTGAAAGCTCCTTTCATGTTTTCGATGCGTGCCTGTGCACTCAGCCCGGTCTGGTCAAGCGTCTTCTTCACTCTCTTCAGCGCGTTCGAAAGTACCGGCTGATCCAGCTGCCTGCCGAGTTCGTCTGCAATCTGCTCGCTCTGATTGAAGCCACGTTCTCTCAGGCGAGTCCAGTGAAGCGGCACGGGAACGATAGCATCGATTATGGTGCTACCCGGTGTCTCGTTCAACCGTGAGAAGATGATTTCAGACATCATCGAAACAAGAGGCAACAGCCCCTCATATTTTATGCCATGCACTACCGGCCTGTAGAATTGATCGAAAGTACCGCAGGTCCAAAGTACTGATATCGGATTTGTTCCCTTGCAGTTCCGACAGCCAGTGCGCAGATCGGTTACCTCAGTGCGACATTCGGGGCACACCGGAAACAGGATATCGTCAGCAAGATTACGACAGGTCGCACAGAAGT
>DAOVLC010000275.1 GCA_030631455.1 Candidatus Zixiibacteriota bacterium | reverse complement strand
GTGTGGATGAGTCTATTGGTCGATTCGGCTTCGACAATATGCGCGACACGTCCCCTAATGATCTGTCGGGCGGTGAGAAACAGAAACTTGCGCTCGCCTCGGCAATGATCGCCCGACCGGGTTTGCTCATTCTCGATGAACCGACATCCCACCTTGACCAGAATGGCCGCGATCTTCTCCACGATGTTATCGATGATGTCGCGAAGATTGCTCCTGATCTCACGATACTAATGATAACGCAGTCGCCCTCCGAAGCGCTCAGATTCCAGCGACTGATCGTAATGAAAGACGGCGGGATTGCAGCCGACGGTGCGCCGGAAGAGATCTATGGCGATTCTGAACTCTGCCGGTCATGCGGTATTCGCGTCCCAGATGAGTTACTCATCGAGTCGGTGGATGATTCGCAGCTGTCGATTGTTGCCGACAGCAACCTTGAGATGGACAATGATGCGGAGCGAATGAGTGAACTGGTGTCCATTCGCGAGCTTTCATTCGCATGGCAGGACGGCTCTCAGGTTTTCGACCGCCTTGATCTATGCATCGGCGAAGGCAGGATTGTCGGGCTTGCAGCAGCGTCGGGTGGTGGCAAGACCACTCTCGGCTACTTGCTCGCCGGTCTTCTGGAACCATCGAGCGGTTCAATTCTGTGGCATAGTGAAGAGCAAAGTCCCTCCGATCTGCTGACAAAGATATCGTATCTATTCCAGTTCCCGGAGAGGCAGATGTTCGCAAACACAGTGTTTGACGAGATCGCATTCGGCTTCCAGCAGCTTGGTTTCTCAAAGGATCTGATCGACGCCAGGATTAGATCGTCGCTTGAGACAGTAGGCTTGCCACACGAATCTTTCGCAGACCGTTCGCCGCATTTTTTATCGGGTGGTGAGATGCGCAAGGTCGCGCTCGCCTCGATTATAGCGTTGAACAGACCACTGGTCTTCTATGACGAACCGACCGCCGAGTTGGACACCGAATCAATTGATCTATTGAAAACGACTTTTCGTGACTTGAAGAGTACCGGCAAGACACAGATCATAGCTTCACACGACATAGACTTCCTGTTCGAAACGTGCGATGACATCGTAGTATTAAGAGACGGTGAGGTGGGGTTCTCGGGTTCGACTTTCAGTCTGCTTGATGATCCTACGATTCTCAAGGAGTGCGGACTCTCCGTTCCGGGAGTCGTGAACTTGTGCCGGAGCGACGGTGTACGTGAATTCGTGCGTGCGAATCGGATCACATCAGTGCGTGAACTCGTCGCCAGGCTGAAATAGACTACTTGACAGGATTCCACAAATAGGTATCTTTTCGAATCACATGGTTCAGGCCCGAAAGTGGCAGGAACTCGTATGCAGGTAGAACGTGGAAACAGGCTTTTTTGTTGACCGGAATCCGAAGAACGGCCTTTGTGACTGACTGAATCGATGAGACAACACATGATAAGACATACTCGATTAGGCAAACGAGTTTCAATCGTAGTTCCCGCCTATAACGAAGCTGAGAACATTCGGCCTCTGGTCGCCAAATTCGCTGAGATGATCAGCAGAACGCGGCTTCCTGCAGAGGTGATAATAGTCGATGACGGATCTGAGGATCAAACTCTGCAGTTTGCCAAGGATGAAGCTCGAAGACACCGCTTCCTGCGGGTATTTTCGCACGGGCGAAATATGGGGCTGACAACCGCGCTCGAGACCGGCTTCAATCAAGCGCGAGGGAGAATATTCGTTTTTTGGCCAGCAGACCTGCAGTATCTTCCCGAGGAAATTCCGAAGATGGTAGCCAGAATCGAGGAAGGTTATGACGTTGTCTGCGGCTGGAAAAAAGGAAGATACGGTCTGAAGCGATTCGTCTCATTCATATATAATCTTTTGTCCAGAATACTCTTCGGGATCAAGGTTCACGATCTGAACTCGGTAAAAGCGTTCAGGAGAGAGGTGTATAGCGCTATGCCATCGATGCAGGATGGATGGCACCGATACCTGGTCGTTCTGGCAGCAGATCGCGGCTTCAAAGTCGGCGAAGTCAGGGTCAAGTTGTATCCACGAAAGCACGGCAAGTCGAAATTCGGCATTCTGAGGATACCTATCGGCGTATCCGATCTCTTCTCGGTGAAATACCGAATATCTTTTATGAAGAAACCGCTGCTGTTTTTCGGTGTACTCGGATTCCTGCTGATCTTTTTCGGATTCGTCGTCGGTGCCGGTGCGATCTATATGCGAGTCGTTCTTGAAGAGGGCTACAGGCCGCTCCTCTATCTTGTCATGCTTCTTGTTATGTCGGGAATCGCGTCGTTCGGCCTCGGTTTTGTCGCCGAGTCTATGATATATGTGCAGGAGGAGATCGCAGGGTTGAAGAAGCAGAATCAGAAACTCGACAGTCTGGCGGAGTCAATTTCCCGACTTCGAAAGCAGATTGCAACCCGAGACAAGAGCAGGAAGCAGGATAGTAGCGGCCGTGGCGAGCCACAGCAGTAGCCGAAAGTCAGCCTTAGTTCTTACGCATAATTACCCTCGATACTCAGGGGACATGTCGGGGGTCTTCCTCAAACATCTCTTGTCTACGTTGGACTCTGTGGAGTTCACGGTCCTTGCCCCGCATGATCGAGGATTGCCTGAGTCGGAGGATGTGGATGGCATAGAAATCCGCCGGTTTCGCTATGCTCCGGATGACAAAGAGGTGTTGGCGTACCGAGGGGAGATGCACAGACATCTGACCTCCCGGCCCCTTGCGGTCTGGAACTTCATAAGATCATACCGGAATGCTGCGATGAATCTCGTACGTCACTCAACGTTCGATTTGATATGGGCGCATTGGTGGATACCGGGTGGGTGGATCGGACGGAAAGCAAAAGCCGTGGCCGATATCCCGCTTGTTGTGACATGCCATGGCACAGACATATTCCTTCTGAGCAAGTACCGCTGGCTCAGAGGACAGGCCGCTTCGGTTTTCAGTGCTGCTAATCGAGTTACAGTTGTCTCCACCTTCCTGAGAGAGCAGCTTGTAGGGGCGATGAAGGACAAGGTGGAGGGCATTGGAGAGAAAACAGTCGTTGCGCCTATGCCGGTTGACACAGGGGTTTTCTATCATGATGAAGGAATCGAGCCTGAACCGGGATCGATTGTATGCGCCTCCCGCCTGACCAAACAGAAGAACATCGACAGATTGATTCTCGCGGCATCGAGGCTGAAAGAGGACAATGTTCAGTTTCGTGTCGATATATTTGGCGATGGTCCGGAGCGTCAGCATCTGGAAAAGATGATCGATGATTTGAGTCTTTCGGACCAAGTTCGGATCCATAGGCCGGTTCCGCAGGGCGAATTGGCGAACAAGTATCGAAAATCACAAATAGCGGTACTTGTGTCAGAGCGTGAGGGTTTTGGCCTGGCCCTTCTGGAGGCTATGTTGTGCGGATGTGCCGGAGTCGGCGCGCGGTCTGGAGGAATCATAGACGTACTCGCTAAAGACGGTGTGGATGGTGTTTTGGTGGAACCCGGTGATGTCGATTCACTCTATCAATCACTGAAGGACCTACTTACTAATCAAGCCAGGCTGGCTGAGTTGAGAGAAGCGTGTCGGGAATCAGCGGTGTCGAGATTCTCGAACGAGACGATTTCCCATATATTCCGGGAGATTCTTGAGCAACTGTGAGGATTGACCGATTCTGTCCGATATAGACAAATAACGCTTGTCCGGAGATCGATTTTGCGTAACTTGTTAATTCCGTGCTCATACATCAGATGAGTCAACTTAAGAGGAGCAAATGAGT
>DAOVLC010000286.1 GCA_030631455.1 Candidatus Zixiibacteriota bacterium | reverse complement strand
TCGATGCCCGCTGATGGCTCGACATCGACAAGAACACTGTCGAAGTCAATGCTCCAATCCATCGGGACTTCGCCTGAATTAGAGATGTCGAGAATTCCTGTCGGAATGGAGTCTGAACCGAAGAGGTGCTGAATGTAAAGCGAGTCCGTGCTCACAACCAAATGAGCCGGCACGGGCAGAATCTCCAACTCCAACACCGAATGCTGTGGGTTGTTATACGCGTTGGTGTCTGCAATCGTCAAATCTGAGTAGTAAGTGCCTATCTCAAAGTTAGCTGCATCCGCTGTCACCTCGATGACTGCGGAATCGACGCCAACCATCGGGAGCAGTATTACCCATGGAGCACTTGAGGATGCAGTCCAGGTTGACGGCTCTTCGCCAAGATTGCGAACTATCAATGTCTCGGGGGCATTCATTCCTGCGAGATGATATGCGGTCGAGTGAATCGTGTCCGGGATGAGTTCGAGATACGGCCTGCCTCCCTTGATCTCAAGCTTGACTATAAGTACCTGCGGAGAGTTGACCGCTTCCAATGATGATACCGTCACCGTGCTGTAGTATGTCCCCTTGTCGAGATCAACTGGCGATACCGCGACATTAACCGTCGCAGGTGCAGAGCCTGAGGTCGGGTCGAATTCAATCCAATCCTCACCAGCACTAATGCTCCAGTTAAGATCCCCTGTTCCTGCGTTTGATATAGTCAGGTCGTTTACCAGTGTAACCGTGTCGCCGAGGAAACCTATGAATTCAAGCGTATCTGCAGAGAGGTCAATCACCGGCGCTTCAACGAGAAGTGTGATCGCGCATGTTCGCGACGAGTCGCTGCCATTGAGGTCGGATATCACGATCGACCCTGTGAAATAGCCGTATCCAATGCCGGAATGGTCTATGCCGACGTATATCGTGTCGGGAGCAATTCCGCTGTCTGCCGATATCGTTATCCAGCTTTCCGACGGTTCCACTCCGAAGTACAGGATACCCTGACCGGTATTGTCGATCGAAATCGGTTTGGTTTCGGAGCTTGGAATGTTGAACTCAACCTGGAAATCGAGCCCGGCCGGATTTATCAGAATGGCAGGCGCCGCGTATTCCGTAACCTTCGCATATATGTCGAAATCCCCGGCACGCTCGTCGGTCCACGTGTAGTAGATGTTGATTCCATCCATGGTCACGTGCGGCGCAGATTGCCGCGCGTCTGAGCTGTCCGAGTTGACCCTGAAATCCAGGCCTATCGGTTCACCACCGGAGTTGTAATACTGTGCCCAGATATCGGTGGAACCGGGATCGCGTTCGTCGGTCCACGCGACAATGAAGTTTCCGAAGAAGTCCATTGCGACCGCGGGTTCTGTTTGGCTCGCGCCTGTGGCATCGGTGCTGACTCTTGTGTTCGACCCGATCGTGTTGCCGTCGGTGTCGAATCTCTGGAGATATATATCCGGGTTGCTCGGGTATGTGCCGTTTCGATAGTCTGTCCATGCGACAACAAAGTTGCGAAACATATCGCATGAGACATCCGGGAAGACCTGCTTCGCAGCGTCGCTCGGCGAATTTACCCTGGTATTCGTCCCTTGTATTTCTCCGGAAGAGTTGAATTTCTGAAAAAAGATGTCATCATTACCGAAACGCTGGTCGTACCATACGACCACGAAGTCACCATCGGCATCGACCGCCACACGGGGGCTGTGGTGCGGATTCGAGCAGCAGTCGCTGTTGACCATCACATTTCCGCCAAGCGGTGTTCCCGAGTAGTGGTATCGCTGGCAGTAGATGTTGTATACACCGTCTCGAAGATCAGAAAAAACAACAACGTAGTTACCGAAGTCGTCACAGTCGATGTCCTCGGCACGCTGCGAGACATTCGCACCGTCGTCGTTCACGATGTAGTTAACACCGGCTTTTGTACCGTTGGGGTTGTACCGCTGGCTGAATATATCGGAATTCATCGGGTAACCTGTAACGCGGTAGTCCTGCCAGACTACAACAAATCGACCAGCCTCGTCGGTTGTCACGCGGGGATAGTATTGTTCATCAGAATCAGAATCATCGTTGATTCTGAAATTGGAGCCGACACGGGTGCCGTCATAGAGAAAACGTTGTCCGAATATATCATAATCCGTGTATCGATTGTCGTACCACGTAACTATGAAGTTGCCGTCAGCGTCTGATGCGATATTCGAGTACGCCTGAAAGGCAGAGCCGAGGTCCGTGTTGACTCTGAAGTCCAGGACCTCGGCAAACAGTGTACTATCGAGGCCGATCCATTCGAATACGGCGTCGTTCACTGGTACCAGCACCAGAACAAGAAGCAAAAGCACGATAAGCAGCAACATCTTTAGTTTCATGTAGTCCTCCAACAATTACCTGCCGAAGACCTTCTATTACGAATTCTGTGCCTAAATGAAACAGTACGAGCCGATCTTGTAACCTGCTGCATTACAGGTTCTTACACGCACGGACTGAGCCTCCGGCCTGAGGCGAGCTGTTTCAAATGAGAACTTTGTTCCGCACCAATGGTGGCTTTTTTCCGCGTTTCTCGATGTGAACGGGAACCCGGACACGTTAAGTCCGGTTTTCCTACATAGTGAAAGATGTGACTGCTGGTCACTGAGACGATGTGATCAGGATTGTCGATGTCAGGAAACGCAACGAGGTGACTTGTGAAGATACGGCAGATCATTGCAGGAAAAGGTTCCCAAGTGGTTTCAGTGAAACCTGATGATAGCCTTGCGGCGGCAGTCAGGTCGATGACCGACAACAGAGTCGGCTCTGCTCTTGCGATTGATGAATTTGGGCAAGTAGCGGGCGTGTTGACAGAACGAGATGTGCTGAGGTACAGCTCTGTTTTGACCGACTCGCTCAGCGAGACTAAAGTGTCGGCGATAATGACCACTGACGTTTTGGTCGCTGTCCCGGAGGACGATGTTGAGACGATGATTGCCACAATGGTAGAGGGAAGATTCCGTCATCTGCCCGTTGTCGACGATGGAAAGTTGTGTGGGCTTGTGTCAATGGGGGATCTCGTCAAGTCACAACTGAAGCATATCAAGGTAGAGAACAGGCATCTAAAAGATTACATAGAGGGTAAATACCCAGGCGAAGCGATACGAAAATAATTCTATATGGTGCAGCGCATGTTGAAGAGAGGCCGTCCGCAAGGGCGGCCTCATCGTCTATGCGGCCAGCTCTGGCCTGACGCTCTTCTTCCTATCGCGGGATTCCATTGTTGAGCCAGTCAGCGCTGTGAGGAGAAAAGATTTGTCCAGGCACCTTTTGGCGAGTATAATGTGTCAGAATTAACATTGACAGGAAATCAACCAATGACAAGCACTCCTTCATCTGAAAACAAGGTCGCGCACGGTTAGCCGAATAGCAGCTAAAATAGAATGCAAGTCCAGGTTAGAAAAGAACACAAGACCTCGTATCCGAAGCCTATAAGCTTCGAGAAAGGCGAAGAGGTTCAGGTTGGAAAAAGGGATGCTCAGTATCCGGGATGGATCTGGACCACAACGCACGACGGCAACAGCGGCTGGGCACCCGAGCAACTTCTCGAAATAGATGGCACCAATGCGACCGCTCGAGATAATTACAATGCGAGAGAGCTGATCACGTCAGTCGGAGAGATTCTCACGGTTCGTCGCGAACTGAACGGAT
>DAOVLC010000022.1 GCA_030631455.1 Candidatus Zixiibacteriota bacterium | reverse complement strand
CATCGAGTGACGCGATAATGCTTCTCGATGAGAAAGGTTTTTTCGATTGCAATAAAGCGACGCTGCGGCTTTTCGGTTGTGCCAGCCGGGAGGAATTCTGCAGCAGGCATCCGGCCGACTTCTCGCCTCCGACTCAGCCGGACGGCACCGATTCGATGGCTTATGCCAAGAACCACATAGCAGTTGCTTTGAAAGAAGGCAGCAAGCGGTTTGAACATTTACACCGCCGTTTAGACGGTACGGATTTTCCCGCCGAGGTGCTACTTGATGCGATGGTATTAGGCGGCAAGAAGGTGCTTCAGGCGAGGGTGTACGATATCACCGAGCGCAAGAAAGTTGAAGAAGAGCTGCTGCTGAAAGACAAGGTCTTTGAGTCATCGCTTTCCGCCAACAGCACTTCCGGGGTTGACGGAATAATCAATCACGCAAATGCTGCATTCGTGGAAACATGGGGATATGACAGTCTGGGAGAAATTGTCGGCCACCCGATTTCGTACTTCTTTGTCAATCCCGATAATGCATTGCCTATACTCGAATCGCTCAATAAGACCGGCAAGTGGAGAGGAACTTACCTCGCAAAAAGGAGAGACGGTTCGACATTTATCGCGCAGGGCCTTGCATCAGTTATCACGAACGAAAAAGGCGAACTAACCGGCTACCATTCCTCGGTGATCGACGTCACCAAGCGCAGAAAGGCGGAGGAAGCGCTCCGGGCATCTGAGGAGAAGCACCGCAGTCTTACTGAGAGTATTGGCATTGGAATCTCAATGATCAGCCCGCAAATGGAAGTCCTCTCCATTAATAACCAGTTCAAGCATTGGTTCCCCGATGTTGATATCTCGAAACGCCCACTTTGCTATCGTGTTTTCAACGATCCACCCAGAGATGAGATGTGCTCCTACTGCCCAACGGTCAAGACACTGAAAGATGGACAGGTCTATGAAGCCATGACTGAAACGCCTGCGGGGGGCGAGATCAGGAGATATCGGGTCATTTCTTCACCTGTTCGAGACGCTGACGGCAGAGTAGTTGCGGCCATTGAGGCGGTAGAAGACATCACGGACAGAATTCGACTTGAAGATGAACTGCACAAGGCGGACAAACTCGAATCGGTCGGTATCCTCGCAGGTGGGATAGCGCATGATTTCAATAATATCATGACCGCAGTCTTCGGGAATATCTCCCTTGCCAAAATGGAAGTAGAGCCGGGCTCCGAAATCGAGGAGCTGCTGAGCGAGGCTGAGATGGCCGCGACCCGCGCCAAAGATCTGACCCATCAGCTTCTGACATTCTCCAAGGGCGGTTCTCCGGTGAAGGAGACAGCTTCGATAGAGGAGATCATCCGCGACAGTTCGTCATTCGTTCTGCACGGTGCGAATGTGAAATGTGAACTCTCGCTCAATGACGATCTTCGCGGCGTAGAAGTCGACGTCGGCCAGATGAGCCAGGTAATCAGCAACCTCGTCATAAATGCCGATCAGGCAATGCCGGATGGCGGAGTCGTCGCAATCAAGGCAGAGAATGTCTCCGTAGGCAGGAAAGACCCCGTCCCCCTGAAATCGGGAAAATACATCAAGATTACTGTCGAAGATCAGGGTATCGGCATCAACAAAGAACATCTCGGCAAAATCTTCGATCCGTTCTTTACAACGAAGCAGAAAGGCAGCGGTCTCGGACTTGCCTCCACATACTCGATAATCAAACGACATGACGGTCATATCGAAGTAGCATCCGAAGTCGGAGTTGGCACCGTCTTCCGCATCTATCTCCCCGCTACTAAGAAGAAGAAATCACAGACCGCCAAGGGTATTGGTGACGAGTCGCTGATCGGCACCGGTCGAATACTGATTATGGACGACGAAGAGCTTGTCAGAAAAACTGCTGGAATGACCCTGAAGCGTCTTGGATATGAGGTCGATTTCGCGGCTGACGGCGCGGAGGCTTTGGTCAAATACGATGAAGCGATGAAATCCGATCGGCCATTCGATGCGGTGATCCTCGATCTGACAATCCCCGGTGGAATGGGCGGACAGGAGTGCATCAAGAGGCTCAAGGCTCTCGACCCGGCTGTCAGGGCGATAGTTTCGAGTGGTTATTCCAACGATCTCGTAGTTTCCAATTTCAGCGAGTACGGTTTCCGTGGAACCGCCAACAAACCATACAAGGCAAAAGAACTCGGCAGGGCAGTGCAGGAAATACTCACAGCTGAATAGTCCCGAATCGGATCTCCTATTATACTCGTTCTCAGTCCGTAAGTGGCCTGATCTTCCAGGCGCCAGATAGGCTTCAGACACAAAAAGAGAGGGTGTCAGGGATGACACCCTCTCAGGGTACTGTATCGAGGATACATAGTAGGGTATACAGAAGCGGGCCGATATAGCAATCAACCCGTGTTTTACTTGCTATTATATTCTACAATCCAACTTCCTTTTTGATCCAATCAGTTCCAACTGATTTTGGACGGGTGATCGCCGTACCCAGGGCACGGTTGATGACCAACTGCGAGCACATTCCCATGGAACGCGATACTGCGAAGAGAACCGTGTAGTATGGGAACTCTCTCAATCCGAAATGATACAGGATCGAACCGGAACCGGCGTCGACGTTCGGCTGCGGATTCTTGGCCTTGCCGTGCTCTTTCAGCACGCCAGGAATGATGTCAAAGACTTTCTTGACTGTCTTGTAAACATCATCATCAGCACAGTACTTCGCGCCGAAATCGACAAAAGCAACGAATCTCGGGTCGGGGCAACGCAGGACTGCGTGGCCGTATCCCGGGATCACCTTGCCGCTGTTGAGCGTTTCCCAGGCGGCTTCCTTGAGTTGCTCATCCGTCGGAGTGCCGCCGAATTTCTCGACAACCTTGAGAATCCAACCGAGGCATTCCTGATTAGCCAGTCCGTGGAGTGGGCCGGCCAGTCCATTGAGACCCGCCGAAACGGCGTAGTACGGATCAGACAGCGCCGATCCGACAGTGTGGCAACTGAATGCCGAGACGTTTCCGCCTTCATGGTCGCAGTGCAGTGTCAGATAGAGTCTCATCGCCGAGTAGAAGTCTTTATCATCGTTGCCGAGCATGTGAGCGTAGTTCGCGCCCCAATCCAGCTTCGGATCGTACGGAATACGCGGACCCTTGTCGTAGCGCATACGGTAAATACCGGCCGCGAGTTCAGGCAGCTTGGCAAGGAGATTCAGGGAGTCTTCAAGAGCCGGCTCCCAGTAATCGGTCTTCTTCATGCCCTCGGTGTAGCGTTTGCGAAACTCCGACTCATGCTCCATAACCAGAATGCCGGTGTCGAACATCGCCATCGGATGCGACTCCTTCGGCATTGCCTCAAGAACTTTCCAGACATAATCGGGAACACCGGCGCGTTTCGTGTACTCTTCCTGGAGACCCTTGAGAGCGGCAGCATCCGGAAGATCACCGGTCATAAGCAGGTAGAATATCTCCTCTGGAATTTTGTCGGTGAGTTCCAGAATCGGAATTCCACGAATGATAAGACCCTTGTCAGGCTCTACCAGCGAAGTGTCGCAGATCATTCCTTTGACGCCGCGCATACCGCCATAAGCCTGAGCAACAGTGACCTCTGAGATCTTGTGCTGAGCGTGATCCTTGGCGATCGCCTTGAGTTCGTCACGAAGCCTGGGTATCTGCGAAGCAAATTTGTCATGCAAAGCAGGCATTAATTACTCCTTTCAAATTTCTACATCGAGAATTATCTTTAGTTTCAGTAGCGATACATTATTCCTGTCTAAACGTTTATGCTATTCCCTCTACAAATGTAATACACTTGCAAATGTGAATTGATTCACAACAAAGTAAGTCTCCGGACGTTTGTCAACCGAATTCTGCGCTTTTTCAGAAAAAAAACGAGTCCGCTGTAGACGTCGTGAATGCTGTAAACCCGTTTGATCTTGCAAAAACTTCAGTCGTATCTATATTGGGAATGCGAGCAAGCACCTGGTAAACCAGGGGAAGATATCTGTATGAGTTGCGTATTCTGTGACATAATCCAAAAAAAAGCGCCTGCTGACATTTTCTACGAGGACGCCCAGGTGATCGTTTTTCACGACCGTTTTCCCAGAGCACCGACCCATCTTCTGATTTGTCCGAAAGAACACTACAGCGACTTGTTGGATGCTCCTTCAAATATAATGCCGAAACTGTTCGAGACGGTCAAGCTCATAGCGAAGAAACTCGGTACGGGCGACGAAGGATTCCGCCTGGTGGTGAACAATGGCGCGAATGCGGGTCAGATCGTCTTCCACCTTCATTTTCATTTCATGACGAGTCGCAAGATATAGAAGTTATCTGCGGGATAACAGACAATGGCAGAATTCATCCTTCATTCCACATACAAGCCGACTGGCGATCAGCCTGATGCGATAGGAAAGCTGGTCGACGGGCTGGCGTCGAGTAAGTTTCAGACTCTTCTTGGCGTGACAGGCTCCGGCAAGACATTCACGATGGCGAATGTTATCAAGGCACACGGCCGCCCGACGCTCGTTATCTCTCACAATAAGACACTGGCGGCTCAACTTTATGGCGAGTTGAAGGCGTACTTTCCAGAGAATGCGGTCGAGTTTTTCATTAGCTATTACGATTACTATCAGCCTGAGGCGTATGTCCCGGTCACCGATACATACATCGAGAAAGACACCTCGATAAATGACGATATAGACAGGCTCCGCCTACGCGCAACATCGTCTCTACTGGAGCGCGATGATGTCGTAATCGTGGCCTCGGTCTCGTGCATTTACGGCATCGGATCGCCGGAGGAATACAAGAAGCAACTCGCCTTTGCCGAGGTGGGGAAACTAGTCGACAGAGACGATTTCTTGCGCCGGCTAATCGACGTCCACTATTCTCGCAACGACTACGAGTTCGTTCGGGGCACGTTCAGGGTGCGGGGTGATGTCGTCGAAGTTTTCCCCGCGTATGAAATCGATGCTCTGCGGATCGAGTTTTTCGGCGATCGGATCGAAAAGATAAGCGTGATCGAGCCACTCAGGGGCACGGTTACAGGCGAAAAAACCAGGGTCGCCATCTATCCTGCTAAACATTTCCTCACGACACCGGAGCGGTTGCGGTCGGCGATCAAGGGCATTGAGGCAGAGCTTCAGGAACGACTCGAAGAGTTCAGGAGTCTGGACAAGCTTCTCGAAGCACAGAGAATCGAATCTCGCACGCACTACGATATCGAAATGCTCCGTGAGATCGGGTATTGCAGCGGTATCGAGAATTACTCGCGCCATCTGTCAGGTCGCAAGCCGGGCGAGAGGCCGCACACTCTGATCGATTTCTTCCCCGACGATTTTCTGACAATTATCGATGAATCGCATCAGTCTGTGCCGCAGATTCGTGGAATGTTTGCCGGTGACAAGTCCCGCAAGCAGGTCCTTGTCGATTACGGCTTCAGACTACCATCCGCACTCGACAATAGGCCGCTGTACTTCGATGAATTCGAATCACTCGTGCCCAAAGTGATTTTCGTTTCCGCTACACCGGCCGACTACGAACTCGAAAAGTGTGAAGGGGTTGTTGTCGAACAGGTGATCCGCCCGACCGGGCTGGTCGATCCCGAAATAATAGTCCGGCCTCTGGCGACACAAGTGGATGATCTTCTCGAAGAAATCCGGATCAGGATTGAAAAAAGAGAGCGCGTGCTGGTCACAACTCTGACCAAGAGAATGGCGGAGGATCTTGCGGATTATCTGTCCAAGATCGGGATAAGGGTCAGGTATCTGCACTCGGAGATCGATTCTATCGACCGAACAGAGATAATCCGCAACCTCAGGCTCGCCGAGTTCGATGTCCTTGTCGGTATCAATCTTCTCAGGGAGGGATTGGATCTGCCGGAGGTTTCGCTCGTAGCGATTCTCGATGCAGACAAAGGAGGATTCCTGCGATCTGAGAGGAGTTTGATCCAGACAGCGGGAAGAGCTGCACGAAATGTTGGCGGTCAGGTTCTGATGTATGCCGACAGCGTCACCGACGCGATGAAGAAGGCAATCGATGAGACCAATCGTCGACGCGAAATCCAATGCGACTACAATAAGAAACACAACGTTGTCCCGGAGACGATTCGCAAGACACGTGAAGAAATATTGCAAGCCACGGCTTTTGCCGACTCGAAAACCGTGGATGAATCGAAGGAACTGCTTCCCGATTTCTTCAGCGAAATGCCGGTGAGCCGGAAGATCGAGTTCTTGAAGCAGGCAATGCAGTCCGCCGCGGAGAATCTTGATTTCGAAAAGGCGGCATTCTTCCGCGATGAGGTTCTGAAACTGTCGGGAGGCAAAAGGGCGAAATCAAGACGTGGCTTCTGACAGACATGAATTCGCGCAACGTGCCCAGGTGAGTACACATGTCCCTACTCGCAATCAGCTATCCGGAACTCGAGCCCAAAGACTTCGACTGGATCCAGTCAATCCGTGCCGAACACGATGAGCTTCAGTTCGAGTTGGTCAAGCCTCATATCACCCTTGTTTTCGCAACGGAGGAGACTGGCCAAAGTGAGCTTATTGATCACGTACGCGAAGTGTGCGAAGAAGCGTTGGCCCTCAGGTTCGTTATGCGGCGCGCCATAGTGATGAAAGACCATTTCGGTGATTACTGGTATGTATTAATGGTCGCAGCCGAAGGATACAGCGAAATCGTGAAACTGCATGACCAGTTGTACACAGGTGTACTCTCCTGCGAACTGCGATCTGATATCCCTTTCATTCCACATGTCACTATTGGCAACTCGAAAGACCCGCAAGCCTGTGCGACCCTTGCAGATAGACTGAACGCGGAGAATCTCGCGATTATCGGTCGGATTTCGTCCATCGACATTGTCACATATGAGAACAATCGAATCGAGACGATCTGCCAGGTGGAACTGGTTGCTAAAAGAAATGTTGACACACGGTGAGGTTTGTGTATATTAAAAGGCTAAATGAGAGGAGCATTTAATGGCAAAAAGACAATCATTTGCAGATAAGGCGAGCAAGAAGAAGGACGTGAAAGTTTGTCCGATTTGTAATCAGCCTCTTATGCCGACTTTGGTCGTGTCCCCGGAGCCGACTGCGGACGGGAAGTCCTTCAAGATGCGGTCGCGTAATATCGCGATCTGCAAATGCAACGAGAAGAGCGTCCTTGCGTAAACTGCAGGCACTTTTCTTCATTGAACCAAGAGAATCGGGCTCGCTCTTGGTTTTTTCTTCATGTCAATAATTTCGAGGAATGACTCAAGCAGGGATGCAGTCTGAACTTACTGATAGAGTAGAGCGAGAGTTTCTGCCGTTTGTTATCAAACCTGGCAGGTATGTTGGCAATGAATTCAATAGCATTCACAAGGACCACGGCGGACTGGTCCGAGTAGCTCTGGCTTTTCCCGATCTGTATGACATCGGCATGTCGCACGTCGGCATACATATCTTATACCACCGAATAAACAGTCTCGATTACGCAGTCGCGGAGAGAGTTTTTGCCCCGAGCAATGACGCCGAGGCCAGACTGCGTTCAACCGAAATACCGCTTTTCTCTCTCGAATCGCGAGTATCGCTGAAAGAATTCGATCTCCTCGGTTTCACGATAGCATATGAGCTTTGCAGCAGCAATGTCTTGAACATGCTCGATCTGTCAGGGATTCCGTTGCGCGCCAAGGATCGAACTGAGGATGATCCGGTCGTAATCTTCGGTGGTCCATGTGTTTTCAATCCGGAGCCTCTGGCGGATTTCGCTGACGCAGTATTTATCGGCGACGGCGAGGAAGCAGTGATCGAGATAGTCGATGTTATCCGCGACCGCAAGAAAGCTAAGCGCAAAACGCTGATCTCGCGATTGTCCAAGATTGATGGCATGTATATCCCCTCCTATTACAAGCCCGGATTCGTGAAAGGCAAGTTCACGGGCATCAAGAAGTCCAACGATGCTGCACCCGATGTGATAACTTCACGCAAACTGGACAAGCTGAAGAATGAGCATTACCCGACAAAACCAATTGTGCCGTTTGTGGAAATCGCGCACGACCGTCTGCCTGTCGAGATAATGCGTGGTTGCGGTCATGGCTGCCGATTCTGTCAAGCCGGTATCATTTATCGTCCGAAACGCGAAAGAAAAGCGCAAGATATCATCAAACAGGTCACAGAGAGTCTTGCCGCTACCGGCTTCAGCGATCTGACGCTTCTTTCACTATCGTCATCCGACTACTCCGAGATAGAAAGCCTCGTGAGCACTCTCTCGACTCGTCTGCAGGAGCAGCATGTCACGCTTTCTCTGCCGTCGTTGAGGGCTAACGGTTTCACGGAGGATCTGGCCAAGAAGCTTGGCACTACTCGAAGAACAGGACTCACGCTTGCGCCGGAAGCCGGAACAGACAGGCTCAGAGAAGTCATAAACAAGTCTATACCGGAGGAGGAGTTTCTCGCTACGATAAAAGTGGCATTTGAGAACGGCTGGAATGTGCTGAAGCTCTATTTCATGGTCGGACTTCCGACTGAGACAAACGAAGACCTTGATGGTATATGTGCGCTACTGAAGAAGATAGCGAGGTTCACACAGGTCAGGCCCGGTAAGAGAACGATCAATGTCACGACATCACCTTTCTGTCCCAAGCCGCATACCCCGTGGCAATGGGAGAGCCAGGTCGGGCACGATGATATCGTAGAGAAACAGAAATATGTATCCCGTCACTCGCCGAGAACCGTCAACGTAAAGTTCCGCAACGCAGACGTTACTCTCCTTGAGTCAGCACTTGGGCGCGGTGACAGGCGGGTCGGTGATGTGATCGAGCATGCATTCAAGAATGGCGCCAGACTCGACGCGTGGAGCGAGCATCTCAAGTACGACGTCTGGATCGCGGCATTCGAGGCGTGCGGGCTTGATATTGCTGACTTCCACAAGGAAATACCGTTCGATGCTCCGCTGCCGTGGGATCACATCTCTAAAGGACTCAAGAAAGACTATTTTCAGCGCGAGGCCATGCGCTCGAAGGGTCTTCTCGATCAGGATAAACTGAGCGCGAAGGAAACTTCGGAACCAGCACCTGAGAAGGCTGAGAAGAAGGCTGCACCGATGGAGTATGGCAGGCAGTCGAAGCGGGTCAAAACGGCCACGTCCATGCAGGTTCCGAACAGCAAGGTGAGAGTGAAATGGGGCAAGACGAGTGACGTGAGATTCCTTTCGCATCTCGATAATACGCGGGTTTTCGAGAGAGCGCTGCGCCGCGAGAAGATCCCGGTTTCGTACTCGCAGGGTTATCATCCGCATCAAAGGCTCGCGTTCGGCCCGCCGCTTACTCTCGGATACTGGTCCGAAGCGGAGTATCTCGATATCCAACTCGACGCACCATATAGCACAGGGATGTTCGACAGGCTCAATGAGGCTCTGCCCGAGGGCTTCAGCATATCTCAGACAAAGCCGATTTTCGGGAAGACCAAGTCACTGTCGGCGATGATAAATCTTGCCTGCTATGAAGTTCTGCTCCCGCTTGAGTTGAGTGCCGCAGAGGAGAAGCGTGACGCGATTCTCGCAATGGAAAGCTTCCTGGTGAATCGAAAAACCAAGACTGACATAATCGAAGTAGACATTCGCCCCGGTATAATCGAGCTCGATCTGACCGAATCCGATGGTGGCACAATCCTGAATTTGATGACCGGCCTCGGTACCATCTGTTTCGCAAGGCCATCCGAGGTCATCCAGCACGGATTCGAGCTTACGGCAGAACAAGTCCTGGCCTTAACACTACACCGCAAAGACCTCCTGATCCAACGCGAGGAAAAGCGCCTCACACCATTCGAAGTACTGTAGTATTGTAGATCATGGTTCCGAGTTCGGCAAAGCCGGATGAGAAACCTGACAATTCACGCTCTCAGGACAGGTAGCGAATCGGAGCGGTTCTGCCTACTGGTTTGTATACATCTGCCGCCCAGATAATCCAT